>JAIOJM010000354.1 GCA_019911785.1 Sulfuricella sp.
GATGTCCGGATCCTGCCGCATCAGGGTGCGCACGCCGCTGGCGAAATCCAGGCCGATGTTGTGCTGCACCTGCATCTGGTTGAACTGGGGCGAGATCATCTCGATCGGGTCTTCGATGGTGCAGACGTTGACTTCCGGCACGGCGAGCTGGCGCAGCGCGGAATACAGCGTGGTGGTCTTGCCCGAGCCGGTCGGGCCGGTGACCAGGATGATGCCGTTGGGCTGGCCGGTCATCTGAGTCCAGCGTATCACGTCCTCGTCGGAGAAGCCCATTTCCTTGAAGTTCTGCGCGATCACGTCGGGATTGAAGATGCGCATCACCATCTTTTCGCCGAAGGCGGTCGGCATGGTGGAGAGGCGCAGCTCGATCTCTTCGCCATCCGGCGAGCGGGTCTTGATGCGGCCGTCCAGCGGACGGCGCTTCTCGACGATGTCCATCCGGCCGAGACCCTTGAGGCGGCTGGTCACCGCGCCCATCACCGCGAGCGGGATCTGGTAGACGTGGTGCATCACGCCGTCGATGCGGAAGCGCACATCGCCGTAGTCGCGCCGCGGCTCGAGATGGATGTCGGAAGCGCGCTGGTCGAAAGCGGATTGCAGCAACCAGTCGACTATGTGGACGACATGCTGGTCGTTGGCATCGAGGTTGCCGGTGCGCCCCATCTCCACCAGTTGCTCGAAGTTGGAAAGGCCGCCGCCGAAGGCCGAACTCTGCGATTGCGAGGCCTTCTTGACCGAACGCGCCAGGTTGTAGAACTCGACGAGGTAGCGCTGGATGTCCAGCGGGTTGGCGACGACACGTTTGATGTCGAGGCGCAGGATCGGCGCCAGCTCCTTTTCCCATTCGGTGAGAAAGGGCTCGGCGGTGGCCACCACCACCGCGCGCGCGGTGACTTCGACCGGCAGGATGCGGAAGCGCGCCGCATACGTATCCGACATGATGTTGGTGACGGCGGTGACGTTAATCTTCAGCGGGTCGATGTGGTAGTAGGGCAGCCTGACCCAGTCTGCCAGCCATTCGGTCAAAGCTTCGAGGTTAAGCAGCTTGTGCGGGGGCTTGGCCGATTTCCATTTCTGCTCGGCGATTTGCACCAGCGGATGAACCTCGCCCCGAGCCCCTCGCGCCGGCAACAACAGATTGGCGGCATCCGCCTTTTCAATCAGGCCGTCGGCGATCATCGCCTCAAGCAGCTCACGCAAGCTGAGCTTGTGGTCGGTCTTTTCAGGCTTGGCGGAATGCGTCATGAATTCCCTAGAAGTCAGTCATATTGAAACGTAAAACTGTAGGTCGGCATTCATGCCGACATGTCAGGCTGAAGCCTGACCTACATATCACTGCGATCCTTGTTGACTGACTATTAGCGCCGTTCCACCTGCGACACGTCGCGCACCGCGCCCCGGGCCGCGCTGGTGGTACGCCCGTAGAAGGCGGAGCAGGGGCCCCGCGTGTAGCGGGGATGCGACCCTGAATCGGGCGAGATGACCACCTCGATCATCCCCTCCGCTCCACTTGGCTAACATCCCGCACGGCGCCTTTAGCCGCGCTGGTGGTCATCGCCGCGTACGCCCGCAGCGCCGCCGAGACGATGCGGTTGCGGCTTTCCGGCTGCCATGCCTTGGCGCCCTTTTCTTCCATCAGTGCACGGCGATGCGAGAGTTCTTCCCACGACACCATCAGGTTGATGCTGCGATTGGGAATGTCGATCTCGATGCTGTCGCCTTCCTCGATCAGGCCGATGGCGCCGCCTTCCGCCGCTTCCGGCGAGGCGTGGCCGATCGACAGGCCGGAGGTGCCGCCGGAGAAGCGCCCGTCGGTGAGCAGGGCGCAGGATTTGCCCAGCCCTTTCGACTTCAGGTAGCTGGTGGGATACAGCATTTCCTGCATCCCCGGTCCGCCGCGCGGCCCTTCGTAGCGGATCACCACGATGTCGCCGGCGACGATCTTGTCGGCGAGAATGCCCTCCACCGCGTCATCCTGGCTTTCGAAAATGCGGGCGCGGCCGTTGAATTTGAGGATGCTCTCGTCCACCCCGGCGGTTTTGACGATGCAGCCGTCCTCGGCGATGTTGCCATAGAGCACGGCCAGGCCGCCGTCCTGGGAATAGGCGTGGGCCTTGTCGCGGATGCAGCCTTTTGCGCGGTCGATGTCGAGATCCGGATAACGCTTGTCCTGGCTGAAGGCAGTCTGGCTCGGCACGCCGCCGGGTGCAGCGCGGTAAAAGGTTTGCACCTTTTCGTCCTGGGTGCGCGTTACGTCCCAGTGCTCCAGCGCCTGCCCCATGGTCGGACTGTGGATGGTCGGCAGATCGCGATGCAGCAGCCCTGCGCGGTCGAGTTCGCCCAGGATGGCCATGATCCCGCCGGCGCGATGCACGTCTTCCATATGCACATCCGCCTTGGCGGGCGCGACCTTGCACAGGCACGGCACCTTGCGGCTGAGGCGATCAATATCCTCCATGGTGAAATCCACCCCGCCCTCATGGGCGGCGGCCAGCAGGTGCAACACGGTGTTGGTGGACCCGCCCATGGCGATGTCGAGGCTCATGGCGTTCTCAAACGCGGCAAAGGACGCGATCGAACGCGGCAGAACCGAAGCATCGTCGTTTTCGTAATAGCGTCAGCACAGATCGACGATCAGATGCCCGGCCTCGACAAACAGCCGCTTGCGGTCGGCATGGGTGGCGAGAGTCGAGCCATTGCCGGGCAGGGATAGCCCCAGCGCCTCGGTCAAGC
>JAIOJM010000355.1 GCA_019911785.1 Sulfuricella sp.
CACCTTCGTCTTCGCCACCCAGCTGGTGGCGCTGCTGCTGTTCGTTTTCAACGCCGACAAGATGGCGGTGATGTTCGTCGGCGCGATGTGCGCGGTGGGCACGCTCAACGCCAACGCCTTCGGCTTCCCGGCGCTGATCGCACAAATCGTGGTGTTCTTCCTCGCCGCCGCCTGGCTGGTGCTCAATCACGCCGACAGCCGCGCCTACGACTACCCGCTGGTGCGGGTGAAATACAGCCTGCTGCTCGGCATCCTGCCCTTCGTCGCGCTCGCCTTTGCGCTGCAACTCGAATATTTTCTCAACCTCAAGGCCGACGTCATCACTTCCTGCTGCGGCAGCCTGTTTTCCGGGGACGCCAAGACGCTCACCGCCGACGCCGCGGCGCTGCCGCCGCAACAGGCGCTGGCGCTGTTTTACGGTGCGCTGGCGCTGGCTGTCGCCAC
This sequence comes from Sulfuricella sp., assembly GCA_019911785.1. The sequence continues at coordinate 445 of JAIOJM010000355.1, forward strand.
CGCTGTCTTCCACGTCCGAAAACTGCGCGGCGGCTATCTCGTCGCACTTTTCTCCGCCATCGCTTTCGTCGCCGCGCTGGTCGGCATCCTGTCGTTCGTCTCGCTGTATGTTTACGAGCATCCCCATCATCATTGCCCGTTCTGCATCCTGAAACCGGAATACAATTACCGGGGCTACTGGCTGTATCTGCCTCTTTTCACCGCCACCGCCGCCGGATTGGGTGTCGGCGCGGTGCAGCCGTTTGCCCGCGTCGCCAGCCTCGTCACCATCGTGCCGGAAATCGCGCGCCGGCTGTCCTGGATCGCGGCGCTGGGTTTTGCCCTGTTTGCTGCTGTGGCGACATTCATGATCGCAAATTCCAACCTGATCCTGCTGGAAGGCTGAAATGTTCCGTTTTCTGATGTTCCTGCTGATGATGCCACTGCTCGCCGCCTGCGACGGCGGCGCGCCCAAACTCAATATCGGCACCGCTGCTCCGGGTTTTTCCGCTGTCCGGCTGGACGGCTCCGCCGTCCGCTTTCCCGAGGACTTTCGCGGCAAGCCGGTGGTCATCCGCTTCTGGGCCGACTGGTGCCGCTACTGCGAAGGCGAAATGCAGGCCATCGACAGGGTTTACCAGCGCCGACGCGCCCAGGGACTACAAGTGCTGGCGGTGAATGCCGGCCAGGACAAGGATGCTGTCGCCGCCTTCATCCAGAAAATCGGCGTCAGTTACCCTGCGCTGCTCGACGAGAAATCGGCCATCGCCCGACAGTACGGCGTGACCGGGTTGCCGACGACGTTCTTTGTCGGCACCGACGGCATCGTCAAGGCCAAGGTTGTCGGGGAAGCCGACGAGGCGACCTTCGACCGGCTGGCGAGTGAGCTGCTGCAATGAATCAGAACCGTGCCTGCGACCTGTGCGGCCTGGATATCGGCATCAAGCCGTTCTATCTGGAAAGCGCGGGAAAGCGCCTGCAGTTCTGCTGCGATGCCTGCCTCGGCATCTACCAGATGCTGCACGAAACCGAGCAACCCGCGACATCCGGCGCCTCCCCGCCTGCCACAGGTGCTATAAATAAACCAGAGAGCTCGCAGAAGCCGTAATATTTGTCACTTCCCCACAGCTAACAAAGGAGAAACACCATGAATGGAATGATGGAAGAGGCCGCAAAGAACATGCCGCACATGATGGGTTCGCAGGCAATGGGTTCGCAAATGATGGGCCCGGCACAGGGCGCGATGATGGCTGCCACCGGCTATGTCGCCGGACGCGGGCTGCTGGGCGGCCTGTTGCGCAACCCCTGGGTGTTGCTGGCCGCTGGCGTTGTGGCCGGCTACTATCTGCACAAGCACCAGGACGAAATCATGCTGTCCCTGTCCAAGGCCAGCGGGATGGGCAAGGATTTTCTCCTGCAGCAGAAGGAAAACCTCGCCGACCTGGTCGAAGGGGCCAAGGAAAAAGAAGCGCAGCAGGCGGCTGCCGAAAAGCCGGAATAACGGCAGAATCTTGCAGGAGGTCTCATGACTGACGTTATCCGCCCGGAAACCCTCGCCCGGGAAATCGTCGTGCGCTATCGTGGTACCGGGCACGTGCGTTTCACCGTTCCAGCCGTGCTCTGCGCGGAGCCCTTCGCCACTTCGATCGAAGAAAGTCTGCTGCGCCAGACCGGCGTCTATCGCGTCACCCTCTACCGGCGGCAAGGCAAGCTGTCGGTGTTCTACGATCCGCACGCCTGCGAACTGCACGACGTGGCGCGGGGCCTGCACGGCGCGCTCGGCGCCCTGGACAAGCTGAAGGCGCAGGAATCCGTCGGCACTTCCATGGCGCAGCGTCTGCGCACCGCCAGCCCCATGCCCTGGTTCAAGGCCCAGACCGAGCGGGCCAAGACAAAGGTGGAGGAATGGCGGTTCAAGGCAAAACTGTTGAAGCAGATCATCTCCTACCACCCTCAAATGCAGAACGTGTTTTCCGAGCGGGCGGTCACCAACTTTCTCAACGATCTGGTGGTTTTCTACCTGATCAAGGTGCACTGGGACCTGATCACCCAGAAGTGGCTGAAGCAGCCGTTCAAGTACCGCTACGCCTGGCTGACGAGCTTCTACCTGGTGTTCCTGCTGGTGCGTTACCGCAAGCAAGCCGCCAAGAAACCATGACGCATGAGCCCGCCGCTCCCGCCCGCTTCACCGTGGCGCACCGGCTGGCTCGCCGCCTGCGCATCGTTTCGCCGCTGCTGGCGAAAAACCCGGAGCGCTGCTACATCCTCGAAATCCTGCTGAGGAAGCGCCCGGAAATCAAGGAGGTGCGCGCCGTGCCGGCCATCGGCTCGATGGTGGTGCACTACGATCCGGCGCGTTTGCCGGAAGCCAGGCTGGTCGCCATCCTTGATGCCGTGCTTGGCAACATCTCCGCCGCGCCAGCCGCACAGTCGCCAGTCACCGCACCCGCCGGCCCGCCACGGGAATGCGCCGTCGCGGTGGAAGGCATGACCTGCGCGTCCTGCGCCCTGCTGATCGAGATGAAGCTCAAGCGCGACCCGCGGGTGAGGAACGCCAGCGTCAACTACGCCGCCGGCACCGCCAGCGTGACGGGGGCGCTCGGCCGCGAGGAGGTTTCCGCCCTGGTTGCCAGGCTCGGCTACACGCCGCGCCCGATGGATACGCTGGCGCAGCGGCGTCTGGTGGTGGAGCGGGAAAAGGCGCAACTGGCACAGGCCAAACGCCGCTTCCAGCTTGCCGCCCTGCTTGCGGTGCCAGTGGCGGCGCTGGGCATGGTGATGCACCGCTCCCCCCTGCTGCGCCTGGTCGAATTCGCGCTCACCAGCGCTGTCATGTTCGGCCCCGGCGCGGAAATCTTCAAGAAAGCCGCAATGCTTGGCCGTCAGCGCGCCGCCAACATGGATACGCTGGTCGCGCTGGGCGCCGGCTCGGCCTACCTCTACAGCCTGCCCGGCCTGGCGCGGCGGCATCATCACGTCTATTTCGAGGCCGCCGCCAGCATCCTCGCCTTCGTCCTGCTCGGCCGCTACTGGGAAGAAAAAGCCAAAGGCCGGGCCAGCGAGGCGATCCGCAAACTGATCGAACTGCAACCGGAAACCGCCACCCTCCTGCGCGACGGGCGCGAGTTCACGGTGCCGATCGACGAGGTGGTGGTCGGCGACATCCTGCGCGTGCGCCCCGGCGAGCGCATCCCGACCGATGGCGTGGTGCTCGAAGGGCACTCCAGCGTCGACGAGGCGCTGATTACCGGCGAATCCCTGCCGGTGGCAAAAACCCCCGAAGCCCCGGCCATCGGCGGCTGCCTCAACGGCATGGGCAGTTTCACCCTGCGCGTCACCGCCGTCGGTGGAAACACCGTGCTGGCCGGCATCGTCCACCTGGTTGACCACGCCCAGGGCGCCAAGCTGCCGGTGCAAAAACTCGCCGACCGCATCTCGGCGCGCTTTGTGCCGGCGGTGGGCGGCATCGCCGCGCTCACCTTCGGCGGCTGGATGCTGGCCGGCCATCCCCTGCCGCGAGCGCTCGCTCACGCCGTCGCCGTCTTGCTGATCGCCTGCCCGTGCGCGCTGGGGCTGGCCACCCCCACCGCGATCATGGTCGGCACCGGCCAGGCCGCGCGGCGCGGCATCTACATCCGCAACGGCGAGGCGCTGGAAACTGCGGCCAAGCTCACCACCGTGGTGTTCGACAAGACCGGCACCATCACCGAGGGCAAGCCCGCGGTCACCGACTTCGTCAATGCCTCCGGACTCGACGACCTCAAGCTGCTCGCCATCGTGGCGGCGACGGAAAACCATTCCGAACATTTCCTGGCGCGGGCGATTGGCGCCTATTGCCGCGAGCGCAACGTGGCGGAGGCCAAGATCAGCGGCTTCGAGGCACTGGCGGGGCGGGGCGTGCGCGCCAGGCACGGCAAGAGCTCCCTGCTCGTCGGCAACGCCGCCTGGCTTGCGGAAAACGGCGTCGCACCGGGCGATCTCGCCATGCAGGCCGAGGTTTTCGCCAATCAGGGCAAGACCCCGGTTTTCGTGGCACTGGGCGGCGAGGCGGCGGCACTGTTCGCCATCGCCGACCGGCCGCGCGAGGGCGCCCGGGCGGCGATCGCTCTGCTTCACCACCTCGGCATCGAGACGATCATGGCCACCGGCGATGTCGAAGCCGCCGCCCGCTACATCGCCCGCGAAGTCGGCATCGACCGGGTCGTCGCGCGTGCCACCCCCGCCGACAAGCTGGCGCTGATCCGCGACTTGCAGGCACAAGGGCAGCGCGTCGGCATGATCGGCGACGGCATCAACGACGCGCCGGCGCTCGCCGCCGCCGACGTCGGCTTCGCCATCGGCAGCGGCGCTGACATCGCGCTGGAGGCCGCCGACATCACCCTGGTGGGCGGCGACATCGCCCGCGTCGCCGCAGCCATCGAGCTGTCGCGGCGGACCATGAAAATCATTCGCCAGAATCTGTTCTGGGCGCTCGGCTACAATGCCGTTTCGATCCCGGTGGCGGCCGCCGGGCGGCTCAGCCCGATGATCGCCTCGGCGGCGATGGCGATGAGCTCGGTATCCGTGGTCACCAACTCGCTGCGGCTGCAAAAGGATTAACCGGGCGAGATGGAGCATCACCACCACATCGCCGAATTCTCCTACTGGCTCGCCTTCATGACCGGCATCCTCGGCAGCGGCCACTGTATCGGCATGTGCGGCAGCCTGGTGTCCGGCTTCTTCCTGCGCCTCGGCGCCAAGGGGTATGCCCCGTATCTTGCCTACCACGCCGCCCGCGTGGCGGTTTACGGCCTGATCGGTTTGACCGCCGCATCTCTGGGCGCGGTGCTGGTGCAGACCGGCCTCTTCGGCAAGGCGCAGGGCATCCTGCAAATCGTCGCCGGCATCATCGTGATTCTGCTCGGTCTCGATCTGCTCGGCCTGTCGCCGGTGCGCAACACCCTGAGCTTTGCTCCGCTCGCCTGGATACGCCGGCAGTTCGCCAATGCCGCGCAGCGCGGCCCGGTGGGCGGGGCGGCCATCGGCGGGGCGCTCAACGGGCTGATGCCGTGCTCGATGACCATGGCAATGGCGGTGCAGGCCACCACCGCGCCCAGCCCGGCCGAGGGCGGGCTGCTGCTGCTGGCCTTCGGCGCCGGGACGCTGCCGTCTATGCTCGCGGCCAGTTTCCTCTTCGGCAGGCTGGGCGCGAAAACGCGCGGCTGGCTGCTGCGTGGCGCGGCGCTGTTCGTCATCGCGCTCGGGCTTTCCACGCTGTGGCAGGGCATCCGCTACTACGGCGTGATGCGCAATCTGGCGAACTGGTGACGGCCATGGCGAATTGCGCTTTGTCATTGCAACGGCGCAACGCTTGAATATGATATCTATGTGTTAATTTCTAAAAGGAGAAAAAACCATGAATCGACGTGACTTGCTGAAACTTTCCCTCGCCGCCGCCGGCCTCGCCGCCCTCCCGGCCCAAGCCGCCGAAGCCTGCCCCGGCGACGGCACCCCGGCGCAATTCCTGCCGAAAAAGGCACCCGACCCCAAGGCCGCCGAAAACGACATCGAGAAGTACCCGAAATGTCCCTATTGCGGCATGGACCGCAAGCAGTTCCACCATTCCCGCATGCTGGTGCATTACAGCGACGACCTGGCCGATGGCACCTGCTCGCTGCATTGCGCGGCGATCAGCCTGTCGCTCAACGTCGACCGCGAACCGAAAGCGATCTACGTCGCCGACAATGCCTCTGCTGCGGAAATCAAGCCGCTGGTCGAGGTGGACAAGGCGACATTCCTGATCGGCAGCCAGATCAAGGGGGTGATGACCAAGCGCAGCAAGGTCGCCTACGCCAGCGAGGAAGCCGCCAAGGTAGCGCAGGCGGCCAACGGCGGAGAACTGGGCGATTTCGACAAGACGCTCACCGCCGCCTACATGGACATGGCGCAGGACGTAAAGATGATCCGCAAGAACCGCGAGGAACGGCGCAAGAAAATGATGCAGAAGCAGGGCTGATGGCGTGACGTTAAGCAAACGCCTATTCGCCATTTTGCTGTTTGTCCTCTGGGCGGCGGCCGCAGCTCAGGGGGAGGTCGCCATTCCCAAACCGGGCGCGAAGGATTTATGCCCGGTGTGCGGCATGCTGGTGTCGAAATATCCCAACTGGGTCGCCGTGGCGCTCTACAAGGATGGCCACGCCCACTTCTTCGACGGGGCCAAGGACATGTTCAAATACCTGCACGAATATGCCAAATACGCCCCCGGCCACCGCCAGGAAGACCTCGCCGGCCTCTACGTCACCGAATTCTACGGGCTTTCCAGGGTCGACGCGCGCAAGGCATTTTATGTCATCGGCTCGGACGTGCTCGGCCCTATGGGGCATGAACTGGTGCCGCTCGCCAGCAAGGAAGACGCGGAAGAATTCCTCAAGGACCACAAGGGCCGACAGATACTCACCTTCGACCAGATGACGCCGGAAATCACGGACAAACTCGATAAAGGGAAATTCTGAGTAACTTGCAGTCCGAGCGGCGCCGGCCATGCCTTCGATCTAAAGTTCGATATTCGGTGGTGGAGGGCGGCCATATTCGATTTCCGCCGCGCCTCCGCGCTGAATTGGGCTAATTAACCTTGAAAAATCAGTCATCCACAGATGAACACAGATTTACACAGATATTTCAATACGTTGACTTCATTGCTTGACTCACCCTGACGGTGATGTGCGATTGACTGGCAACTAACTGATTCAGCGAGGTTTTATCTGTGTGAATCTGCGCCATCTGCGGATTACAGGATTAATTGCGCACCAATGCGCCGTCGATGATCTTCACCTTGTCGCCGACGGCGAAGGCAGGCGCGGTTTCCTGCACCATGGTGCGACTGCTGCCGTCATCCATGCGGACGGTGATCTCGTAATGCTTGGCGGTTTTGACCTTCTTCTCGATCTGGTGGCCGGCATAGCCGCCGCCAACAGCGCCGGCGATGGTGGCGATATCCTTTCCGGTACCTCCGCCGACCTGGTGTCCCAGTAGACCGCCCACCACGCCGCCTGCAATCGCGCCCAGGCCGCTGCCTTCGCCAGCCTGCTCGACAGTGCGGATGGCGGTAATGACGCCGCAGTTGCCGCACACGGGAGCCAGTGATTGTTTAGGGCTCTCCTCGCTTGCTGCCGCCTTGGCGGCGGGTTTTTCTGCGGCGGCCTTGTGTACCGGTTTGGCGGCGGGTTTTTCTTCCGGGGCGGGTTTGCCGGCCCTGTCTGCCACAGCGTCGGCTTGCGCCGTCATGGCAGGCTGGGGCGGCGTTGTGGCCTCGCCGGCGGTTTTGTCAGACTCGGCTGGCGCACTTGCCGCAGGCGGTGCTTCTGTTTTGGCGCCGCGGCCCGGTATCAGGCCGGTCATGGCGCCGACCCCCACGATGCTGGCGATGATCACCGCGATGGATGCGGCGATGACGAAGGGACTGGTTTTGCTGGTGGGTTCTGACATGATGAAATTCTCCGGGTAGTAGGTAATTATCAGTGCGCCATCTATTTATGAATAGTCGAATGGATGTCGACAAGCAAGCAACTTTAATGGCGCTGAAGGAGATAACGTTTGTTGGTGATGCCTGGCTATTAAATGGCTGTAATAAAAAAGGGCGCCCAGATGGACGCCCTGATAGTCTTTTATGACTTGAACTTAAATCAATCTTCCTGCCGCATCTGCGGGAACAGGATCACGTCGCGGATGCTCGGGCTGTCGGTCAGCAGCATGACCAGGCGGTCGATGCCGATGCCCTCGCCGGCGGTGGGCGGCAGGCCGAATTCCAGGGCGCGGATGTAGTCGGCGTCGTAGTGCATCGCCTCGGCGTCGCCGGCTTCCTTCTGCCGCACCTGCGCCATGAAGCG
>JAIOJM010000356.1 GCA_019911785.1 Sulfuricella sp.
CCGCCAGCCTCAACCCGAAAACCGGCAAGCCTTACGGCAAGGCCTTCCCGTTCGTGACGGTGGAGGACTGGGTGGAAACCCAAGCACGGCTGGCCGACCGGCTTGGCATCGAAACTTTCGCCGCAGTGATGGGCGGCAGCCTGGGCGGGATGCAGGCGCTGTCCTGGACCATCCTGCACCCGCAGCGCGTGCGCCATGCCCTGGTGATCGCCGCCGCGCCGGGGCTGACCGCGCAGAACATCGCCTTCAACGACGTGGCGCGCCAGGCCATCCTGACCGACCCGGATTTCCACGGCGGCGACTTCTACGCCCACGGCGTGGTGCCCCGGCGCGGCCTGCGTCTGGCGCGCATGCTCGGCCACATCACCTATTTGTCGGACGACGTGATGGGCGAGAAATTCGGCCGCATCCTGAAGAATGACGTATTCCAGTTCGGCTATGGCGTGGAGTTCGAAGTCGAATCCTACCTGCGCTATCAGGGCGACAAGTTTGCCGACAGCTTCGATGCCAACACTTACCTGCTGATGACCAAGGCGCTCGACTACTTCGATCCCACCCATCATCACCGCGTCGGTCTGAGCGCAGCGTTGCAGCCCGCCCAGGCCGATTTCCTGGTGCTGTCCTTCACCAGCGACTGGCGTTTTGCGCCGGGCCGCTCGCGCGAGATCGTCAAGGCGCTGCTGGACAACGACCGCCGTGTCAGCTACGCGGAAATCACTGCGGCGCACGGCCACGATGCCTTCCTCATGCCCGACCCGCACTACCACGCCCTGGTGCGCGCTTACATGAACAACGTCGCCAAAGGGATGGGGATATGATCGCAAGAGCCGATTTCGCCGCCATCGCGCGATGGGTGGAGCCGAATGCCAAGGTGCTCGATCTCGGCTGCGGCGACGGTAGCCTGCTGAAATACCCCAAGGAAGCCCGCAACGCGCACGGTTACGGTATCGAGATCGCCGACGCCAACATCCTCGCCTGTGTCGAAAAAAACGTCAACGTGATCCAGATGGACCTGGAGGCGGGGCTATCCGGATTCGAGCCGCAGTCGTTCGACTTCGTGATTTTGTCGCAGACCTTGCAGGCGATGCGCAACATCGAACTGGTAGTGAAGGAAATCCTGCGCGTCGGCAAGCACGGCATCGTCACCATTCCCAACTTCGGTTACTGGCGCCACCGTTTTCAGGTGCTGCAAGGGCGCATGCCGGTGTCGCGGGATCTGCCCTACCAGTGGTACGACACGCCCAACATCCATCTCTGCACCTTCGTCGATTTCGAGGTGTTCTGCCGCGACCATGGCGTGCGCATCCTCGAACGCCATGTCATGTGCGATGGCGAGGACGTGAGTTTGCTGCCGAACCTGCTGGGGAATTTAGCGGTATATCGCTTCGAAAAGGCGTAAGTCTATAGCATCGCCAACCGGTACAAGCCCAGCACGCCGAAGCCCGCCACCAGAAGCCCGGCGGTGAGGCGCACCGCCCTGTGCTGCATGAAGCTTTTGAGCTGCCGGGCGAAATAGCCCATCGCCAGCAGGTTGGGCAGGGTGCCGAGACCGAAGGCGAGCATGATCATTCCGCCATAAGCGGCGCTGCCACTGGCCATCGCGGCCACCAGCACGCTGTAGACCAAGCCGCAGGGCACCCAGCCCCACAGTGCTCCCAGAGCGAAAGCCTGTGGCACCGAACGTACCGGCAGGAGCTTTTTCGAGTAAGGCTGCAGGTGCTGCCAGATGACGCCGCCGAGGCGCTCAAGCTGCACCACCGCGTGGGAAAGTCCAGCCAGATACAGGCCCAGGAAAACCAGGAGCAGGTTGGCAATCAGATACAGGGCCTGTTTGACCGGCAGCATGTCGCTCAGCATCATGCTGCTCGCCCCGGCCGCGCCCACCAGCACTCCCGCCGCGCCGTAGCTGGCGATGCGGCCCAGGTTGTAGGCCAGATGGAAGCGCCACTGCGGCACGTTGGCCGGCATTTGCAGGCTCAACGCGCCGACGATGCCGCCGCACATGCCGACGCAGTGGGTGCCGCCGAGCAGGCCGACCAGCAGCGCCGAGATCAGGCTGACTTCAGGCATGGTTTTTGATGTGTAAATAGGACATGGTCGGCCATTGTGACACAGCCGGCCCTGCCCCACCAAGCTATGTATTTGCGTAGGTTGGGCACCCCGTGCCCAACGAATGATGGGGGCATGGTGAATTTGGGTTTGTCGGGCACGGGGTGCCCGACCTACATGCTGCTATTTCTGCCGCGCCTTTTCAGGTAAGGTAGCGCGTCTGATTATTGTTATTCCCGTATGTCTGAAAATTCCTCTCTCTGGCGGGCGATCTTTACCCGCAAAATGCTCATCTGCGTTTTCACCGGCTTCAGTTCCGGCCTGCCGCTGTACTTCCTTATCAGCCTGGTGCCGGCGTGGCTGCGCACCGAGCAGGTCGACCTCAAGGTGATCGGACTGTTCGCGCTGATCCAGCTGCCCTATATCTGGAAGTTCCTCTGGTCGCCGCTGCTCGATCACTTTGCCTGGCCGAAGCTGGGTCGGCGGCGGGGATGGATGCTGTTTACCCAGATCGCGCTGCTGCTTTCGGTGCCGCTGTTCGGCTGGTTCGAGCCGAAGCTGGACCTTTGGACCATCGCCTACCTAGCCCTGGCGGTCGCCTTCTTTTCCGCCACGCAGGACGTCGTGCTCGATGCTTTCCGGCGGGAAATCCTGTTCGACGTCGAACTCGGGCTGGGCAACTCCATCCACGTCAACGCCTACCGTCTCGCCGGCCTGGTGCCGGGATCGCTGTCCCTGATCCTGGCCGACCATTTGCCCTGGAGCAGCGTGTTCCTGATCACCGCGCTGTTCATGCTGCCCGGTGTCATCATGACGCTGATGGTGGCCGAGCCCGATCTCGTCAAGTCCGGCCCGAGAACGTTGCGGGCGGCGGTGGTCGAGCCGTTCCGCGAATTCATCAACCGCCAGGGCTGGCGGGAGGCGCTCTTGATCCTCGGCTTCATCTTCCTCTACAAGCTCGGCGACAGCATGGCCACCGCCCTGGCGACGCCGTTCTACCTCGACATGGGATTCACCAAGACCGACATCGGCCTGATCGCCAAGCACGCCGGCCTGTGG
>JAIOJM010000357.1 GCA_019911785.1 Sulfuricella sp.
GCCACGGCGCCGACCTGTGCTACCTGATGGCGGACGATATCCTCAAGGACTACCGCAACGAGCCCTTCACCAAGGGGATGACCGACCTGGTCAACGCCTACCAGCCGGAAATCCTGCTGCTCGGGGCCACCACCCAGGGCCGCGATCTCGCCGGCAGCGTGGCGACGACCCTGCAGACCGGGCTCACCGCCGACTGTACCGCACTGACCATCGACCCGGACAACCGCAGCTTGGCCGCCACCCGCCCCACTTTCGGCGGTAGCCTGCTGTGCACCATCGTTACCCTCAACTACCGGCCGCAGATGGCCACCGTGCGCCCGCGGGTGATGGCCCTGGCGGAGCGCGACGCCAGCCGCACCGGACGGGTGATCGAGCATCCGCTCGGCATGGTTGAAAGCAGCATCATCACCAAGGTGCTGGAATACATTCCAGATGCCATGCAGGACAAGCCGCAGCTTGCCTTTGCCGACATCATCGTGTCCGGCGGGCGGGGCATGAAGAAGCCGGAGAATTTCCAGCTCATCCGGGACCTTGCCCAGGTGCTCGGCGCCGAAGTGGGCGCCTCGCGCCCCGTGGTGCAGGCCGGCTGGGTCGACCTGGAGCGGCAGGTGGGGCAATCGGGAAAGACCGTGCGGCCCAAGCTCTACATCGCCGCCGGCATCTCCGGCGCGATCCAGCACCGGGTGGGGATGGATGCCTCGGATTGCATCATTGCGATCAACAACGACCCTGATGCGCCGATCTTCGATTTTGCCACCTACGGCATCGTCGGCAATGCCATGACCGTGCTGCCCGCGCTGACCGAGGCGTTCCGGCAGAAGCTGGCGATGATGAGGAAAGCAGGATGAATTAACCGCCGAGGCGCAGAGACGCAGAGAAGAACAAAAGCGGTTGTTATCTCTGCGTCTCTGCGCCTCGGCGGTGAAAAATTAGTTGAATCAGGAGAATCTCATGAATGAAAAATTCGATGCCATCGTGGTTGGCGCCGGGCCTTCCGGCAATGCCGCCGCCTATACCCTGGCCAAGGCCGGGCTGAAGGTGCTGCAACTGGAGCGGGGCGAATATGCCGGCTCGAAGAACGTGCAGGGGGCGATTCTCTACGCCGATGCGCTGGAGAAGATGATCCCCGATTTCCGCGATGATGCGCCGCTGGAGCGGCACATCATCGAGCAGCGCATGTGGGTGCTGGACGACGATTCCTTCATCGGCACCCATTACCGTTCCGACAGCTTCAACAAGGAGCCGTACAACCGCTACACCATTATCCGCGCCCAGTTCGACAAGTGGTTTTCGGCCAAGGTGCAGGCGGCGGGCGCGCTGGTGATTTGCGAAACCACGGTCACCGACCTGTTGAGGGACGAAGGTAACAGGGTAGTGGGGGTGCAGGTGGATCGCGAAGGAGGAACGATTTACGCCGACGTGGTTATCCTGGCTGACGGGGTGAATTCCCTGCTCGCCAAGAAGGCCGAATTCCACCCCGAACTGGAGCCGAAAAACGTGGCGCTGGCGGTGAAGGAAATCCACTTCATGCCGCAGGAAATCCTGCAGGAGCGCTTCAATATCGGCGAGGAGGAAGGCGTGGTGATCGAGATGTTCGGCAAGATCACCCAAGGCATGATGGGCACCGGCTTCCTCTACACCAACAAGGAGTCCATCGCCGTCGGCGTGGGCTGCATGCTGTCCGACTTCAAGGAGCAGAAAACCACGCCTTACGCGCTGCTGGAGGAGATGAAGAACCATCCTTCGATCAAGCCGCTGCTGGCCGGCGGGGAGATGAAGGAATACACCGCCCACCTGATCCCGGAAGGCGGCTACAAGGCGATACCCAGGATCTATGGCGACGGCTGGCTGATCGTCGGCGATTCCGGCATGTTCGTCAACGCGGTGCACCGTGAAGGTTCCAACCTGGCCATGACCACCGGCCGGATCGCGGCGGAAACCGTGATCGACCTGGTGAAAGAAGGCAAGGCGATGACGGCGGCTAACCTGTCTATATATCGCAGCCGGCTGGACGACAGCTTCGTCATGAAGGACCTGAAAAAATACCAGGAAATGCCGGAGATTTTCCATTCCAACCGCCAGTTCTTTACCACTTATCCAGAACTGGTCAATCGGTCCGCCCACACCATGCTGCATGTGGACGGCGTGGACAAGAAAACCAAGGAACGCGAAATATTTTCCAGCTTCCGCGAGAAGCGCTCGCTGTTCGGGTTGATGGGTGATGCATACAAGCTTTGGAGGGCTTTCAGATGATCGTCAAAGTCGAAGAGAAACTGTTTCAGAACCGCTACCGGGTGGACGCCGAACGGCCTCACGTAAAAATCTTCAAGCCGGATATCTGCGAATACGAATGCAAGACCCAGCAGTGCACCGTTTGTTGTCCGGCTGGCTGCTACACGCTGGAGGGCAACGGCAAGGTGGTGCTGATCACCGACGGCTGCCTGGAATGCGGCACCTGCCGCATCATCTGCGACGATTACCGCAACGTGGACTGGGAGTACCCGCGCGGCGGCTATGGAGTTTTATTCAAGTTCGGTTGATATCGGTAAAGCACATTACAGGAGAAATCATGGCAAAACCTTTGAAACATATCTTTATCTGCACCCAGAACCGCGGCCCCGGCCATCCACAGGGATCGTGCAATCAAAACGGGTGCGGCGACGTGCTGGATGAATTCCTGTTCGAGTTCCAGAAGCGCGATCTGGGCGAGAAATTCCGCCTCACCATGACCGGCTGTATGGGCCCGTGCGGTTCTGGCCCGAGCGTGCTGGTGTACCCCGAGGGGGTGATGTACGGCAAGGTGACGAAGGATGATGTCGCCGCGATTGTCGACGAGCACCTGCTGGGTGATGTGCCGGTGGCGAGGCTTTGCGTGCCGCCGGAAATCTGGGGATAGGCTGCGCTAAGGGTCGAATTTCACCCCGCAGCTGGTCAGATTTCCCCTCTTACCGCATCCGCCCAATTGTTCGGCGTTTCGTAAATCCGCACCCGCTCGAGGCGCAGATTGTTGCCATAGGTGTCGCGGTAGGCCAGTTCCAGAATCCGGAATGCTTTGGCGGCGAGGTTTTCCGCGGTGGGCACGCAGTCGAGCACGACGGTCTTGTGCCCTTCAAGCGATCCCAGGAAATCGGCGACGACGGTGTCGCCGGCATAAACCAGGAAGGCGTGATCCCACGGTTCCACCACATGCTTCTGGGCGATGGTCTTGACGTCGGTAAAGTCCATGACCATGCCTTCTTCCGACGAGCCGGGCGTATCGATGATGCTGCCGGACAGGCTGATCTCGATGGCGTAACGATGGCCGTGCAGATGACGGCACTGGCTTTTGTGGTGCGGGATGCGGTGGCCGGCATCGAATTCAAGTCTGCGCGTGATCAGCATATTGGAGGGCCAAGGGTGGTGGTCAATTCCAGGTGGATTATAGCATTGCGCTGAATTTGTTGGCGCCGAGGATGGCGAAGCCTTAAAATCGGCGCTATGTCCCAAGTGCTGAATATTTACGACCATGACCGCGACAGCGCGGGGATGACTTATGTCTATCCGGTGATCTCGCGCCGTGCCGGCGGCGTTTCGGTGGGGATCAACCTCAATACCAACAATGCCTGTAACTGGCGCTGCATTTATTGCCAGGTTCCCGACCTCAAGCGCGGCGGCGCGCCTGAGGTCGACCTGGAAAAGCTGGCAGGGGAGTTGCGCAGTTTTTTGCGGGAATTACTCCAGGGCGATTTCATGCAACGACGGGTGCCGGCCGAGGCGCGGCGGCTTAACGACATCGCCCTGTCCGGCAATGGCGAACCGACCAGCGCCAAGGAGTTCGCCCGGGTTGTCGATTTGATCGGCGAAATCATGGCGGAATTCGACCTGATCGGAAAGATCAGGCTGGTGTTGATCACCAACGGC
>JAIOJM010000358.1 GCA_019911785.1 Sulfuricella sp.
GCACCCAGTGCGCCCAGACCCATCATGATCGCGCCGGCGATGAAAAGCAGTGCATGTTCCATTGTGTTTCTCCTGGTTAATTTAAAAAGTAAAGGTTTCGGTGCTTAATGGTGTTCCTGATGAGCCATATCCAGGTAAACCACGGTTAGCGTCATGAAAATGAACGCCTGGAGTGTTACGATCAGAATGTGGAAAATGGCCCATCCCAGAGAAAGCACGACCTGCGAACCGAACAGCAGCGTGCTGCCAAACGAGACGCTCGCCCAGGAGGCGCCCATGAGCGCGATCAGGATGAAGATCATTTCACCTGCGTACATGTTGCCAAACAACCGCAGGGCCAGCGAGATCGGCTTGGCGATCAGGTTCACGCCCTCCAGAAAGATGTTGGCAGGCAAACCGAATTTGCCGAAGGGCTGCAGCGTCAATTCGCCCACAAATCCGCCCAGTCCTTTCATCTTGATGCTGTAATACACCACCAGCACGAACACCCCGATAGACATGCCGAACGTGGCGTTGGGATCGGTCGTGGGAACAACCTTCAGGAACGGGAGGCCTGCCGCGTGAGCGATCAGGGGCAGATAATCGATGGGCAGCAGATCCATCAGATTCATCAGCAGGATCCAGGCGAAAATAGTCAGGGCGAGCGGCGCCACCATGTCATTTCTGGCGGTAAACGAGCCGCGCACGCTGGTGTCTATGAACTCAACGATCCACTCGACGAAATTCTGCAGGCCATTAGGCACACCCGCCGAGGCTTTTTGCGCAGCGCGCGCAAAAATGAACAAAAACAATCCTCCCAGGACAAGGGAAATGATGGTGGTATCCAGGTTAATGGCCCAGAACCCCATTTCCTTAGCCTGCTCGGCACTGTGCGCAATACCCCAGGAACCATCCGGCAGCTTGCCATATGTCAGATTCTGCAGGTGGTGCCTGATGTATTCCGAGGAGGTGAGTGTTTCGCCAGACATTGTTTATTTCTCTATTCCGCTGAATATTGTTGAGACTACCAAGGTTAGCTGCCCCAGAACAAAGCCGATCAGCAAAGGCACCGGCATCAGTTTCAACCATCCCAATCCCGCCACGATCAGCAGCGCGACCATAAAAAAACGTTCCATGCTGAAACGCACCAGCCAGGCCAACTCCTGGCGTGCGTCTTGCACTGGCCGCTGTGCACCGGTGCGCACGCACCAGATCAGAAACAGCGCATTCGCCACCGCCACCGCGCCGCCAAAAAAAATCGCTTTTGCGGCCTCTTTTCCCAGCAGGAAAAACAGCAATGCCGCGCTGAAAACCGCCATAACGGCCAGCAAGCTTACCACTCGATGAGCCGCGTCCATTTGCAAGTCGTTATCAAAATGAGCCGCGATTATAGTCCACTCTTGCCTGTTACTCAATTTCCGAGTAAAAATAAGATTAGTACGTTTGGGTTGCGCCAAGCCAATCAAAAGAGTTGATAAATGCATTAAGGAGGCTGATTGGCTGACAACCGTCAACCTTGTCCCGCTGGTTATCTTTCTCCCAGCCGGCCAATAATACTGTCCAATTGCTCCAGGCTGTCATAATTGATAATCAGCTTGCCCCGGCCCTTCTTCTGCGCCTTCAGCGTTACCACGGCGCCCAGCTTTTCCGCCAGGTCTTCCTGCAGCCTTAAAATATCCCGATCCGGCTTGGGCCTGGACTTTGCCTCCGGTCGTTGCTGACGCTGAACCAGCCTTTCCGCTTCGCGCACCGACAGGCCTTTACCCACGATCTCATTGGCTGCGGTAATTTGTCCCGCATTAGGCAGGCTCAGCAGCGCTCTGGCATGTCCCATGTCGAGCTGATTGTGCATCAGCAGCTCCTGCACCGGTGGCGCCAGATTAAGCAGGCGCAGCAGATTGCTTACCGCGCTGCGCGAGCGCCCGACTGCTTCGGCGGCGAGCTGGTGGGTCATGTCGAACTCATTGATCAGGCGCTGGATTCCCGTCGCCTCCTCCAGCGGATTGAGGTTTTCGCGCTGAATATTCTCGATCAGCGACATGGCCAAGGCCGCCTCATCCGCCACCACCCGCACCAGCACCGGCACTTCTGTCAAACCGGCGAGGCGGGCTGCGCGCCAGCGCCGCTCGCCGGCAATGATTTCATAGTTGCCCGCAATCAGCGCTCTTGCCAGTATCGGCTGCATGATCCCCTGGGATTTGATGGACTCGGCCAACTCAGCCAGTGATTCCTGGTCCATATGGGTGCGCGGCTGATATTTTCCGGGCTGGAGCTGATCCAGTTTCAGCTTTTGCAGCGTATCTTGATTATTTTCTTCGCTGTCGCCAGCCAGCAGAGCGTCAAGGCCGCGCCCCAATCCCTTCATTTTCACCATTTCCCTCTCACTTTCTTACCAGTTCGCCAGCCAGCGCCAAATACGCCTGTGCGCCTTTCGATGTCTTGTCGTGATACAACACCGGCACCCCATAGCTGGGCGCTTCCGCCAGCCTGACATTGCGCGGAATCACGGTGCGGTATACCTTGTCGCCGAAATGCCGCTGCAGTTGCTCCGACACCTGCTGCGCCAGGGTGTTGCGCGGATCGAACATGGTCCGCAGCAGCCCCTCGATTTCCAGTTGCGGGTTAAGGCTGGCACGCACCCGTTTGATGGTCTGCACCAGATCGCTCAATCCCTCCAGGGCGTAATATTCGCACTGCATCGGGATCATCACCGCATGCGCAGCGCAAAGACCGTTCACCGTAAGCAGGTTGAGCGCCGGCGGGCAATCGATCAGCACAAAATCATAATCCGCCTCAATGCTGGCCAGGGCGCTCTTAAGGCGTTTTTCCCGATGCGGCAGATCCACCAGCTCGACCTCCGCACCCGCCAATTCGCGGTTGGCGGGGATCAGGTCAAACTTGCCGCAGGTGTTAGTGACACGCACCTCCGCGATGCTCTTTTCCTCCAGCAACACATGATATACCGTCTGCGTCAGGGCCATTTTGTCGACACCGCAACCCATGGTGGCGTTGCCCTGCGGGTCGAGATCGATCAGCAACACCCGGCGCTTGGTTGCCGCCAGGCTGGCCGCTAGATTGACAGTGGTGGTGGTTTTCCCCACCCCGCCCTTTTGATTTGTAATTGCGAGTATTTTTGCCATCACCCCACCCTAACCCATTGCTTCCATTTTGATCGGTCGCAGCAAAACCAGATGCCTTTCGGCAGCCAGGCCCGGCACCTTGAGCGGCTCTACGCTCTGTAACGCAACAGTAGCCGGCAATCGAGTCAACTCCTCATGGGGATAAAGCCCCTTCATTGCCAACATCCGTCCCGTATCGCTGCACAAATGCAGCGCCAGGCTGGCGAACTCGGCCAAATCGGAAAATGCCCGGGAAATCACGACATCGTATTTTTCTTCCGGCCGCCATGCCTCTACCCGTTCGCAGACTACCGTCGTGTTGTTCAGGCCCAACTCCAGGCAGGCTTGCCGAAGAAAACTGGTTTTCTTATGGTTGCTGTCCAGCAGGGTAACCTCCAGCGCCGGGTTCGCCAGTGCCAGAGGGATTCCCGGCAGCCCGGGCCCGGTTCCGACGTCGATGACTCGGCGCCCAACAACATGCGGCAAAACCGCCAGGCTATCGAGCAAATGCTGGGTGACCATTTTTTCCGGGTCGCGCACGGCCGTCAGGTTATAAACCTTGTTCCATTTCTGCATGAGCGCCACATAGTTCAGCAAGCTTGATTGCGTCGCCGCGTCTAAATTCAGGCCCATTTCCTCCAGGCCACAGGCTAATTGTTCTTCCAGTCTCATGCGCTTTTCTTCAAGTGCACCAGCAGTACCGAAATCGCCGCGGGCGTCACGCCGGAGATGCGCCCGGCCTGCCCCAGCGTTTCAGGCTTGTGCTGGTTAAGCTTTTGTTGCACTTCGATGGATAGCCCATGCACCTCGCGGTAATCCAGGCTCAGAGGCAGGATCATGGCTTCATAATACTGGTGACGGGCGACCTCCTCCTGCTGGCGAGCGATGTAACCCTGGTATTTGGCCTGGATCTCAACCTGTTCGGCCACCTTGGCGTCTCCGACCCCTACACCGGCGCCCGGCAATGTCATCAAGTCGCGGTAGCTGACGTCAGGCCGGCGCAGCAAGTCCAATAACGAATACTCCCGCTCAATGCCCTTGCCCAGCACCCTTTCCGCATCCTCCTGAGGCAGCAACTTCGGGTTCACCCAGACGCTTTTCAGGCGCTCCTGTTCGCGCGCGATCGCCCCGCGCTTTTCCTCGAAACGCTGCCACCGCGCGTCATCAACCACGCCCAGCAGCCGCCCAGCTTCCGTCAATCGCAGGTCGGCGTTGTCCTCGCGCAACATCAGCCGGTATTCGGCACGGCTGGTAAACATGCGGTAAGGCTCGACCACGCCACGAGTGATCAGGTCATCCACCATCACGCCGAGATAGGCCTGATCCCGGCCTGGATACCAGGCTTCTTTTCCCTGTGCCGACAACCCGGCATTGATACCCGCCAGAATCCCCTGCGCCGCAGCTTCTTCATAACCGGTTGTGCCATTGATCTGGCCGGCGAAGAACAGCCCCTGTATGGCCTTGGTTTCCAAAGAGTGTTTCAGCCCAAGCGGGTCGAAAAAATCATATTCGATCGCGTAACCGGGACGGGTAATATGCGCGTTTTCAAAGCCCCGGATCGAACGCACCAGCTCCACCTGCACATCGAAAGGCAGGCTGGTGGAGATGCCGTTGGGATAGATTTCGTGGGTATTCAACCCTTCCGGCTCAACGAAAATCTGGTGTGAGTCCTTGCCGGAAAAACGCATGATCTTGTCTTCGATCGACGGACAATAGCGCGGCCCCACCCCCTCGATCACGCCCGTGTAAAGCGGTGAACGGTCCAGCCCGCCACGGATGATGTCGTGAGTGCGCAGATTGGTCTGGGTGATCCAGCAGGGCAATTGGCGCGGATGCTGTGCGGCATCGCCGAGGAAGGAAAACGCCGGCGCCGGATCGTCTCCGGGCTGCACCACCATCACCGAATAGTCCAGACTGCGGCCGTCGATGCGTGGCGGAGTGCCCGTCTTGAAGCGCTTCGCCGGCAATTGAAACTCGCGCAGCCGTTGCGCCAGGGAGATCGAAGGGGGGTCACCGGCGCGCCCGGCCCGGTAATTGGATTGCCCGACATGGACCAGACCCGCCAGGAAAGTGCCAGCCGTCAGGACTACGGACTTGGCCTGAAAGCGCAAGCCCAGCTGGGTGACCACGCCAACCACGCGATCCTGCTCAAGCATCAGGTCATCCACCGCCTGCTGGAACAGCCACAGGTTGGGTTGATTCTCCAGCCGGCGCCGAATCGCCTGCCGATATAGAACGCGGTCCGCCTGCGCTCGCGTCGCCCGCACCGCCGGCCCCTTGCTGGAATTGAGAATGCGGAACTGGATGCCCGCTTCATCTGTCGCCGCAGCCATGGCTCCACCCAGGGCATCGACCTCCTTCACCAGATGACCCTTGCCGATGCCGCCTATCGAAGGGTTGCACGACATCTGCCCGAGCGTTTCGATGTTATGCGTCAACAACAGCGTTTTCAGGCCCATGCGGGCGCCGGCCAGCGCGGCTTCCGTTCCGGCATGGCCGCCGCCGATCACGATGACATCAAATTTGGAAGGATAAAGCATGGTCAACCAGATGTGCGAGGAGCACGAATCATAACCCAAAATAGCTGTTGTTTCACGTGAAACGCTATTTTCCGATGCAGAATCGGGAAAATATCTCGCCCAGCAAATCGTCCGATGTGAATTCCCCGGTTATGCTGGAAAGCGCGCTCTGCGCCAGCCGGAGCTCCTCAGCAAAAAACTCGACCCGGCCCTCGCACGCCGCCGCACGCGACAATCGCTCCCTGGCTTCGCGCAACGCGTTCAGGTGGCGCTCGCGCGCCATGTAGACACCCTCGCCGCCTGCCTGCCAGCCAACGACTCGCAACAGATGCTCATGCAGCAGATCGATTCCCGCGCCAGTCTTGGCCGAGAGATAAATGTCCACAGTCCCGCCCTCGGCAACGACTCCGGGCTCTTGGCCGAGGAGATCGACCTTGTTGAATACACGAAGCAGCGGCAGGCCTGGTGGCAATTTGGCTATGATTTCCAGGTCGGCCGGCGCAATTCCTTTCGCCGCATCGATCAGGAGCAGCGCTGCGTTGGCTTGCTGAATCGCGCTCCAGGTGCGGGCAATGCCGATTTTCTCTACTTCATCATCGGTGTCGCGCAGCCCTGCGGTGTCAATGAAATGCAGCGCCACGCCCTCGATTTCGATGTGCTGACGGATCGCGTCACGGGTGGTTCCCGCCACAGGGGTGACGATTGCCACCTCCTCACCCGCAAGCAGGTTAAGCAAACTGGATTTGCCTACATTCGGCTGACCAATGAGGACTATATGCAAGCCTTCACGCAGCAGGCTGCCCTGACTTGCCTGGCGGAATACCTTATCCAGCTGTGCGTTGATAGCGGCTAGCTGGTTAAGCGCGTTGGACTCCTCGAGAAAATCGATTTCCTCTTCAGGGAAGTCCAGGGTCGCCTCCACCAGCATACGCAGGTTGATCAGTGCATCCACCAACTGGTGGATGGCATGTGAAAACTCTCCGCGCAGTGAGCGCATTGCGGTTTTGGCCGCCTCTGCGGTAGCCGCATCAATCAGGTCGGCAACGCTTTCCGCCTGAGCCAGATCCATCTTGTCATTGAGAAAGGCGCGCCGGGTGAACTCACCCGGCTCAGCTGGGCGCGCGCCTAATTCCAGGCAACGCCCAAGCAACCGGCGCAACACCGCATCGCCACCGTGCCCTTGCAGTTCGAGAACATCCTGGCCAGTATAGGAATGGGGGGCGGGGAAATACAGGGCGATACCCTGATCGATCACCTCTCCATCCGCTGCCAGGAAATTGCTCAGCGTAGCGACGCGGGGGGCAGAGATTTTCCCCAGGAGATTCTGGGAAAAACCCCGCAGATCTTCGCCGGAAATTCGCACCACGCCTATGCCGCCGCGGCCAGGCGCGGTAGCAATAGCGGCAATGGCGTCAGTGTTTCCCATGCCCCTTGGCGGTGGCTTTTGCCTGCTCGACACCATGCGTGACATACCATTGCTGGGCAATCGACAGCGTGTTGTTCACCACCCAGTACAGAACCAGGCCGGCGGGGAAGAAAAAGAAGAAAACGCTGAAAGCGATCGGCATGATCATCATCACCTTGGCCTGAATCGGGTCGGGTGGGGTCGGATTCAGCTTGGTCTGGATGATCATGGTGATCCCCATTACGATCGGCAAGATGTAATAGGGGTCGGGAGCGGACAGGTCGTGGACCCACAGCATGAATGGTGCCTGACGCATTTCGACGCTATTCAGCAGCGCCCAGTAAAGCGCGATAAATACCGGGATCTGCACTACAACCGGCAGACAACCCCCAAGCGGGTTGACCTTCTCGGTCTTGTATAGCTCCATCATCGCCGTATGCAGCCGCTGGCGGTCGTCGCCGTATTGCTCCTTGAGTTTTTGCAGCTTGGGCCCGAGCACGCGCATTTGTGCCATGGAGCGGTAGCTTTTTGCGGACAGCGGGTAGAAAGCCAGCTTGATCAGGACGGTCAGCAGGATAATGGCCACCCCCCAGTTTTGAACCAGCTTGTTAAGCCACGCCAAAACCCAGAACAGCGGTGCCGAAATCACGGTCAGCACGCCGTAATCGACGACCAGATCCAGTCCGGGGGCCACCTTGCTCAGGTGATCCTGTTCCTGTGGCCCGACATAAAGAGGCACGATTATTTTTTTCATGCTTCCTGGCTCGATCGAGCCCACCGGCAGAACCACGCCTACGTCGTAAAGATCTTCTCCCAGCTTTTTCGCATAATATTCACGCGGCTGATCATTGGCGGGCAGCCAAGCGCTGAGGAAATAAAGCTGGATCATGGCGACCCAGCCGTCGTTGCTTTGCTTGGGATAGCTCGCTTTGTCCTTCCCGATGTCAGCAAAGCTGATTTTATGGAATTTTTCCTTGTCGGTATAAACCGCGGGGCCGGTATAAGTCGTGATGAACTTCGGGTCGCCGATCGGAGGCTGGCCATTTCTCACCAACTGGAAATAGGAATGGGGCTCGAGTCGGGTTGCGCTGCCATTGTGGATCTCGTAAGCCACATCAACCACGTAGCTGCTCTTGCGAAAGGTGAAAACCTTGTCCACCTTGATACCATTCGTACCCGCCCAAGTCAGTCTTACTTGTACTTCATTCGCCCCTTCGGCGAGTTTATACTGGGTTGCCGCCGCGGAAAATAGCGTTTTATGCGTTGGCAAATCATTGCCGATCAGGCCAGATTGAGCAATATAGAGGTGTTTCGGGTCATCTTCCAGCAAGACAAAGTTTTTGCTTTTATCCTGGGTGTCATGGTGCTTCAGCAGTTCCAGCCTGCGTACGTCGCCGCCGAGAGTGTCGATTTCGGCATAAATAAAATCGGTTTGTACCTTTACCCGTTCTCCCGTTTGCAGCGGTCCGCCAGAGTCCTTGGCAGGTGCGTCAACCGCAAGCGCAGTGGGAGTGGGCGTTTGTACGGCCCCCGCTTTTTCGTGCGCGATTTGGCCAACCGGAGCAGGGTGCTGTTCCTTTTGCCAGGCATCCCATAACATCAGAATGGAAAAGGAAAAAACGATGAAAAGTATCAGACGCTGGGTGTCCATGTTGCCTCAATCATAATTTATGGTACCGGATCATATCCGCCCGGATGCCGGGGGTGACAACGGCAAAGCCTTTTTATTCCAAGCCAGCCGCCTTTGAAAGCTCCGAACTTGGCTAATGCCTGGCAAGAATATTCGGAACAAGTCGGGGTAAATCGGCAGCGCGGCCCCAGCAAGGGACTGATCAAGTATTGGTAAACCCTGATCAATCCGATAAGCAAACGTTTCATTCTCTTCGCACCAGCCTTTTTTGCAGGTTATCCATTAGCCGCAAGAACTCTTCTTCTACCTGACGGAACGCATTCCCGGTAAAACTCTTGTGCGCCAGGACAACAATATCCAGGCTGTCAAACAGGTTCTGGTGTCGCCGGAAAATTTCCCGCAGACTGCGCTTGATGTAATTCCTGGTTACCGCATGAGCTGCCGTTTTTTTTCGAACAATACCGGTAAATCGCGGGTGATTCAGCGCGTTCGGCTTGGCCAGTATGCGCAAGTAATCACCATATACCTGGCATTTAAACGAAAAAACGGATGAAATTTCATCCGTTTCTTTTAAGCGTTTGCTTTTCTGAAAAGCATGGATAGCCGGCACTGCCAAGCAACAACTATACGCTGAGTTTCGCCCGCCCCTTGGCGCGCCTTGCTCTGATCACGGCGCGACCGCCGCTTGTTTTCATCCGCGCGCGGAAACCATGGGTGCGTTTGCGTTTGACAACAGAAGGTTGATAAGTCCGTTTCATTTTGTTACCCCAAAACTTGTTTAGCTAAAACGCGCAATTAGACTATCTTCGAGGTGTTTTTGTCAAATGATATTTATACTTCCATCCTGTGGATAAGTTTATCCAAAAAGACTAGAATGCCAAATTGCTGTTGGGTTCCCCCGGCCTCTGACGCCTAACCGAAACAACTCCAACGAATATTTTATGGAAGATTTTTGGATTACCCAATGGAAAGTTTTTGGCCTGATTGCTTAAATAAATTTAAAGAGGACTTGCCCCCCCAGCAATTCAATACCTGGATCAAGCCGCTTAAGTTCGACTCATCGGACGGCACACCTCGCCTGATCGCACCAAACCGCTTTATCCTGCAATGGATTAAAGATAAGTTTTTGGCTCGTATCGAAGAAATAGCTGAAGCCCATTTTTCCGAACCTCTGTCGCTGGTGCTTTCCCTGCCAGACACCCCGGAAAATAACGCGACACCTCCCGCAATGGCTGCAGCGGCAACACCCGTTCGACAAAATTCAAAACCTGACCAATCCCGTCTCAACCCTTTGTTCACTTTTGCCAATTTTGTCACCGGCAAAGCGAACCAGCTTGCCCGGGCTGCCGCCATACAAGTCGCTGAAAATCCCGGTACCGCTTACAACCCTTTGTTTGTCTACGGCGGGGTCGGGCTGGGTAAAACCCATTTAATACAAGCTATCGGCAATCTGGTCCAGGAACAAAACAGCAAGGCAAAAATCAGCTATCTGCACGCAGAGCGCTATGTTTCTGACGTAGTGCGCGCTTACCAGCATAAAGCCTTTGACGATTTCAAGCGGTATTACCACTCTCTGGATTTGCTGTTGATCGACGACATTCAATTCTTTGCCGGCAAGAATCGCACCCAGGAAGAGTTTTTTTATGCCTTTAACGCATTGATCGAAGCCCACAAGCAGGTAATCATCACCTGCGATACCTTTCCCAGGGAAATTGCCGGGATGGAAGATCGCCTCATATCCCGCTTCGGCTGGGGACTGACCGTTGCTATCGAGCCCCCCGAACTGGAAATGCGTGTCGCAATTTTGTTAAATAAAGCTCGCGCCGAAGAAATAAAACTACAAGAAGAAGTCGCTTTTTTCATCGCCAAACAGATCCGCTCCAATGTGCGCGAACTGGAAGGTGCTCTAAAACGCGTTCTCGCCTATTCGCGATTCACCGGACATCCTATCAATCTGGAATTAGCCAAAGAAGCCCTCAAGGATTTGCTTGCTGTTCAAAATCGTCAGGTTTCACTGGACAATATTCAAAAAACCGTTGCAGATTACTATAAAATCAAAGTTGCTGAAATGTTTTCTCCGAAACGTTCCAGAAATGTGGCTCGTCCGCGCCAAGTCGCCATGGCGCTCGCAAAAGAATTAACGCAACTGAGTTATCCGGAAATTGGCGATACATTTGGCGGGCGTGACCACTCAACCGTTATACATGCCTGCAAAAAAATTGCAGAACTAAAAAACTCCGATCCCACAATCAGCAGGGACTTTGAAATATTGTTGCAAATTCTGCGTAGCTAATCCTGTGGATTCATTGTGGATAAAGCCTGGTTTTTTTAAGCAGAGAATTTTTGGCACCATTTTATCCACAAACCTCAGCACCTTTGCCCACAATCTTGTTGATACATTATCATATTGATTAATAAGTAAAAAACACAACTATACCGATAATTGGTCAGGCTTATTACTAGTCTTAGGAATATATATGTTATTAATTCAAACAAACAGGGATGCCCTATTAAAACCACTTCAATCCGTAATTGGTATTGTAGAAAGACGTCATACTCTGCCTATTCTTTCCAATATTCTCATTGAAAAAAATGGCGAGAATCTTTCGGTTATAGCCACAGACCTGGAAATACAGATTACAGCGACGTCCATTAGTCAGGATGAGCTTCCGGATTTTTCGATAACCACATCGGCGAAAAAACTTCAGGATATCTGTCGTGCCTTTCCAGAGGGCTCCCAACTTGCGCTGGAAAAAGAGGATTCGCGACTGCAAATAAAAGTGGGAAAAAGCCGCTTTAACCTTCAGACATTACCCGCAAATGATTTTCCCAAATTGGCCCCCTCCGGAGAAAACAGGGCCTACTTAAAAACAACCCAGAAAACCCTGAAGAGCCTGCTCAACCTTGTTCAGTATGCAATGGCTCAGCACGATATACGCTATTACCTGAACGGGTTATTGCTAGTGGTAGAAAGCGGACTGCTCCGGGTTGTGGCGACAGATGGCCATCGACTCGGTATGGCTAGCTCCCCGCTGGAAAACACCGAAGACACTGCAGAAAGGCCGTCGCAGGAGGTGATACTGCCGCGAAAAACGGTTATAGAGTTGATCAAACTGCTGGGCGATAACGATGAAGAAGTAACCATTGAAATTGGCCAAAATCAAACCCGTTTTTCTTTCGCCAATATAATTTTGGTATCAAAGATAGTAGAAGGAAAGTTTCCGGATTTTAATCGTGTTATCCCCGCCAACTATCAGAACCACATTCAAATTGATCGTTTACTTCTGCTACAATCTCTGCAGCGTGCGTCCATTCTTTCCAATGAAAAATTTCGTGGTGTCAGGCTGGTATTAACAAAAAACAGCCTGCGCATAATTTGTAACAACAATGAGCAGGAAGAAGCACAAGAGGAAATCGAAATCAGCTATGACGGGGAACCACTGGATATTGGTTTCAACGTCAACTATTTGCTGGACGTGCTGACCAATCTGAGCAACCCCTCTATTACTCTCTCGTTTGGTGATGCCAACAGTAGCGGGTTATTCACTATTCCCGGCAACGAATGCTTCAAGTATGTTGTTATGCCGATGCGCATTTAAATTTAATTGTTTCACGTGGAACCCATAAATAATGTCTGAATATACTTCCGATAGCATCAAAATACTGAAGGGGCTGGAAGCCGTACGCAAACGGCCAGGCATGTACATTGGAGATACTAGCGACGGTTCCGGGTTGCACCATATGGTATTTGAGGTGGT
>JAIOJM010000359.1 GCA_019911785.1 Sulfuricella sp.
CCATAGAGCCCATTTGACCTAGCGACACAGGCGGCGCTACTACAGCAGTTGCAAAGTGGTGGAGGACGAAGTAGGTGACGATCGCCACGAGCACGCCCGCCCACCATGGAAGCATGGCGGCAATATCGATCAAGTCTTCGAATGGGCTTTGTTTTCTCTTTCTGGCCATGATGCTTCCTTCACTAGGTGCGCGTTAAGAAACCGTGGTCTTTTCCCTGCTATTAGCAATTAATTCAACTAGTTAAGCATTCGATGCCACAACTCACCAAATAGGCGAAGGTTTCATCAAAAAATGCTGACTGTCGCGTCGCGTCTTCCTCTTCGCCATGCGGTAAAAATATCACCACACCTTGGCGTGCGCGAGTTAACAACACTCGATAGGCATTTTCCAGGTAGCGCTTTTGCTCTTCTTGCTGACGTTTCTTCCAGGTTGTACCAGTAAATTTCCAGTGTTCAAATTGTCCGTTTCGATAGCGATAATCTGCATCCCAGCCCACTAAACACCAGTCTAACTCCAATCCCTGAATATCGAACTCAGTTGCAACATCTTCCAGAAAATGGCATGAGCGAACGTCATCTTGATCATTCAAGAACCAATCTGCTGCTGATATACGATTCTTAACAAAGATACCCTCGGGTTTAAGTCTTATCGCGCCGGACGATGCAATCAATCCTTTTGTTTCATTGGCACGGGCTTGTGCTTTTATCCAAGCTTTCGCTTGATTGAGATCTCGGGTAATTTTGATGGGAAACTTATGCTTGAATTGTCGGTAGTATTCAGCGGCAGCTTTCGCTTGGTTGTGGATCAGATGGTGAATCATATGCGACAACTTCTCGGCACGAAAAGACCGCATGGAGGTGGCCAAGTGTAAACTCGGCTGCATATGGGCATGCTTGACGTCGGTAAAATGGACATCACCGCCCGCATATTCGATCTGGGATAGTTTGTCTGAGTAATGCACATCCCAATCTGAAAATTTAGCTGATAAGGCGCCAATCCATCCCTGTAGTCCAGCCTCGCCCGTGTTGATTTCTTGTCCACCGCCAATCAGGGCTACGATTACGCACCAGTCTTCATGCCTATCCATCACGCTGATTAGGAAGTCTGGCTCTGACTGATTGAAACTTTTTTGCCCTCTCTTTTGCATCATAAATTTCGACGTATTCGGCAAATCCCATGCTCGTTGCGCTTCATCAAAAATTACTACTCTCTCATCAGGTGCCTTATCGAAGTTCTTTAGCGATTCATCCCTAAAATGATGAATATTTTGGATCATTGGCTCAACGCTCCTCAGAGCTTCTGATTTAGTCGTGCCAGAATTGCGTTTGACCCGATCTCTTGCAAGGGCTTCACGTAATACGTCAACTAAAGGGCCATTCCCCGAAAGAAAAACTGCGTGTTCGTCATCAGATACGTTTGTATTTGAGGTGGCGATATTTAGCCCAACCAAAGTTTTTCCAGCACCGGGTACGCCAGTAACAAAGCAGATAGTCTTGCGTTTGTTTATACGGGCAGCGTGAACGATGTCCTGAATGGCTTTTGAAGTGATATGTAAATTTTGAGCGCCGGCATCATTGCGGGCAATGTCATCAACGTCATGATCTGAATATAGGGCTTGGGCCGCTTCAATGATGGTTGGCGTTGGCTTATACGCAGAATGCAACCACTCCTCGAACTGGATAGGTTGACGAGGTTGAATGTGTTTTACGCAATACTCAAGTACCGTATATAACTCGATCTTGTTGGTCGTGATGGGTTCATAGACATGATCCACTTCGACTGGCGTTTTAAATTCCGTTTTCTTAGCCTCTGTGGCAACTAAAATAGGGATGATCGTTTTGGCGTGACTACCTTCGTGAAAATGATGTAAATCAATGGCGTAGCCATGAGCCTGTCGAATATCTTGCGGTAGATATCGATTGGCGCCTACCTTAAATTCGATGACAAAGATTAGATTTTTGTAGATTAAGACCGCATCTGCGCGCTTCCCCATTCTGGGAATCTGCACTTCGAAAAGGATATGACCTTCTTTCAACGGTTGTATAGCATCCTGCAAAATTTCAATTTGTCGTGCCCATGCACCAGTTTGCAAATGTTCCAAACTCTGCGGATGATTTTGTGTGATTTTGCCAATGATCGAATCAACAGGCTCTATGAGAAAATGAACGACCTCTGCTGAATAATAGGCGCGATGCGACATAACTATTCAGCGTCCGAATGGAATAGTTCGGCAGCAGGCACGTTTAACGCTTGAGCAATGCGGAAGATGTTAGTGAGGCTTACATTACGGACGCCACGCTCTATACCGCTGATGTAGGTACGATCCAGTTCAGCAAGCATTCCTAATCGCTCTTGGCTCAGGTTTCTTTCTAAACGCAATTTTTTTAAATGAAGACCAAAGCCAATCAGTAATTGATTCGCCATATGCTAGCCCATGTGATTTTGTGGACTAATCATCCTTTGGTGTGACTTATAGGTCTACGGACTATGAGTCACATATTGTGTTTTTATTGATTTGTATTAAATGGCAAATAGACCATAAAATTATCGATGAAACTTTGTGGTGCAAGCCCTATTGATCAGGATGAGGAGGAACACAGCTTTGTCGAAGATATTCTTCAACTGCTTCTCGACTGAAGGAGTTGGCCCTTGTCCGACGAGAGCGGCATAGTCATCGGCATCGATGTCGGCGGACCGAAAAAGGGGTTTCATGCGGTGGCGCTCAATGTGGGTCGCTACTGGGAGAAGTTCGCTACCCCTGATGCGGCGTCGATGGCTGAGTGGTGCCGGCTAATCGGAGCGCGGACCGTCGGTGTTGATGCGCCTTGCCGCTGGAGCCTGACTGGTCGGGCGAGGCCCGCCGAACGCGCACTGGCTGCCGAGGGCATTCACTGCTTTGCTACACCTGGCCGCGCAGTGGCGGAAAACCGGGATTTCTACCGCTGGATGATCAATGGCGCCGAGCTGTTTCGACTTCTCGAAGCGCACTACCCACTGTTTGATGGGGGCAACGCAACCTCGGGTCCGGTGTGTTTCGAGACCTTCCCCCAGGCGGTGGCCTGCGCGCTGGCCGGGAAGGTTGTTTCCGCAAAACGGAAGGGTGCCGTGCGGCGCGAACTGCTGCGCGAGGCGGGGATCGACACGGCGCCGCTGACCAACATCGACACCGTCGATGCCGCGCTATGCGCCCTTGCAGCCCATTCCCTTCTTGCTGGCAGCTACAAGACCTACGGTGACGCCACGGAGGGCTTGATCGTGGTGCCAGCCTAATCTAAGGAAACGCTGAATAAATCAAATTCCGTCATTCCGGCGAAGGCCGGAATCCAGAAGAATCAACAATCTGGACCCCGGCCTTCGCCGGGGTGACGAATAAATCAGCGTTTCCCTAAGAGTGATGCAACTAAAGGGGTTCGATATATTTCTTAAAGGGGCAACTGCCACGGTTCACGACCGTGACCGGGACGGGCCGGAAGGCCCAAAAGCAGAAACCCGTTTCAGCGTTAACTTGCCGGAACGGGTTCCTGTGTTTACTCCGCTTTAGCAGTATTTATTAAGCGCCCGCAAGCTGTTTGCTTTCCTGATTGAACCCGTGTCCGCGAGTCGCCGGAGATCGGGTGCATGAGCCATGGCGCATGCGTTTTTACCCTTTGCCTTGGTGGCCTGCGGAGAATAAGCCAGACATTCTCCGCGTGACATGCGGTGATTAACTTGCGCTTGCGGAGAATGCAGCTCATAATCTCTGCATGAATAGCGGTGATTACACTT
>JAIOJM010000360.1 GCA_019911785.1 Sulfuricella sp.
GCAATATGTTTCGCCCACACCCCGCGTGGCCGCGTAATCTCAACGGCAAATCGGCGCAAATTGGCATCCGGCTCGGATACCCACCCATGCAACCGGACAATCGCCTCGAACGGCGCGTTTGCGACAACCGGACGCAACGCCAGCCAGGCCCATTCGCGCACGCCGAAATGACGATCCGCGGCAAGCGGCCTCATCGCCATGAATTTATCGGTGAAACCCAACTCCGGATGCAGAGCAATCGCAAAACAGGCAAATCCCCGCACCGTATCGGATGGATGAGCGATGAGCTGCTGCAATGCCCCCATATCGTCGAACGCACCGTGCCGGCCCACTATCCTCCCGGCCAGCTGCATGCGCTTTACCAGGCCATGCCCGGAAAAATCCTGACGCGCAGCTTCCTGCGCCAGCCCTGCCGTGTTTCCCGACCAGCCATCCAGCGTGCCGAGCAACACGGCAAAATCCATCGCCGCCTGCTCGGTCAGGGTCGCGGTTTCCATTTCACCGCGATTGAGAAGAGCGGTCAGGTCAGGCGGGATATCGCGCAGCCTGACATGGCCTTTGCGCTTATCATGAACATCGCGAAGCGAGACCTCATCACTCTCCCCCTCTGGGGGAGAGGTAGGAGAGAGGGAACGGACACGGCGAGAAGCGATGTTCATAATTCAGGGCGGCGCTTCTCGCCGTGTTCGTTCGGCATGAATCGGCTGCCGCAATCGATTTTATCCATCCATGAATTTTAGCGTAAAATGGCGACCTCGCCCCAGTAGCTCAGTGGATAGAGCGACCCCCTCCTAAGGGGTAGGTCGGACGTTCGATTCGTCTCTGGGGCACCAATAAAATCAATGGCTTATCTATTTTAAGATGAGCCATTTTTATTTCTAATATAGTTTTAATATAGTCTCCGCGCAGAAATGACCGTTTTTGGGACACCATAACCTCATGTCGAGAACAGGATGCGTTTCAGCTCGCGGAAACCCTCGCGGTCGGCCCTCGCCCACCGGACGAAACCCAGCGCGCCGCCGTCAGCATCAATAAAATCCTGCCTCTTGGACTCGAAGAACACCTTGGCACGCCTCGGTTGCGGAACCGGCAATTCCTCGCCAGCGGTGCTCGCCGCCAAGATGGCGAGGAAGGGCACAAGGTCGGGATGCTTAGCGCACCACGAAAGAACTTCGTTGATGGCGGCGGATACGGCAAACCCAGTTGCCGTGTCGACGGGGGGATCATTCTTATAGGGCATCGTTTTTCTCCAAAAATAGGTGGGATGCTTGGCTAACTTGCTCAAAGTCAGGGGGCCACATCCCGGTTCCCCGGCTTTACCAGCAGCTCACGGCACCGCAAAACTGCCAGCAAAGTTCTTTTATGACTGTGATGCGCGTGCGGTTTGCAGGCGGCGCGTCGGCGTCAGTCCACCACCGGAGGCCAGCTTTGCAATATCCTCGGCCTGCATGGTCAGCGCCGTGCATTGCTGAATGATTTGCAGCGCCTCGGCCTGCTCTGGAATGACAACATCATCAAGCGAGAGGCCGCGCCAGCCGGGCGTACCGTGGCGATCACGCGAGGCGAGGTAGCATTGGTAGATCGTCGGCAAATCGGCATCCTCCAGCGCAGAATCAGCGGTCAATTGCAGCAACGGCGAATCCATCGAGGCGAGCTCAGCCAGCTTTGCCGCCCGGATTTGCGCATCCTTTGCCACGTCACTATCGAAAGTTTGCAGGCTCAAAATCATCGGCTTGGACTCCCAGAATTTGCGCTGGGCCTTTACCGCTTCAAGCCTGCTGCCGAAGGTTCCCAGCTTTTCACCGAGTTGAGGCAATGCCTTGGCGCGTGCCTCGTCTACCTTCTCTTTTATGAAGTCGTCATGGCGCGTACCATCGCTTTTGATCCTGACACTATCGGAATCCAGCCGGGCAAGAATACCCTGCATGAAATCCACATCGGCTGACATGCCGTCGCGGACGGCTTTTAGCTGGCTCATTTTAAACATTTTGGTTCTCCTAAAAATAACCCCGGTGCCTCCGGGTCGGTTTTTAATTCGCGCCGGATGCCGCCTCAATGGCAGCAAGCAACGTCCGGATGTCCAGCGCGATTTCCTCGGGGCTGCGGACGTGCCGCTCACCGTCGCCGATCTCCCTGATTTTCGCCAGAGCGGTCAGGCCGCCCAGCATTTCGGCGGCTTGGTCGGGGGCTATCTCACCTCGGAACGCGGCTTCTATCGCTGCGGCTCCCTGCAAAAACAGGTCGTCGCCGGGTGGCAGGTCGAGGCGGACAGGCAGGCCCGTAGCTTTTATAGAAGGCACTGCCCGTTCCAGCAACAACCTCGCAGCCTGAACATCTCCGTTTTTTGCTGCTGCGACCAGCTTTTCGATGATCTCGGGCAGCTCGTCGGCGATAGCAGAGCGCAGCCGTCCTATCTCGCCGCTACCGGGTTTACGTCCCGCTGGGTTTCCCGATTGTCCGGGTTTCCAGTGGCTGCTTTTCTTTGTGACCATGTGCAAACCTCCTGCTTAAACACGTTAAATCAGCCCGTTTTAAAGGGTTTAAAGGGTTAAAGCCGATTTCACTAAACTTTCCTTAATAGCTCTCATATAGGAAAGTTTCAGGAAAAAGCCTCAAACCCTTTAAACCCTTTAAAAATCCTCCCTCCGCTGCCGCAGCCCAATACCCCGGTAGCGAATCCATGGCGTCTTCTCCTTGACAAACCCCCGCTCCATGAGCTTGAGGCTAAACTTGGTTTGGCTCAGGCACCAGCCGGTGTTATCCTCGGCCCATTGCTGGTAGGCTTTGTAAAGTTCCGTCGCCCCTGCCGCTGCCTTTGGCTCAATGTGGCAGCACTCATCGAAGAACTGCTGCATGAAGTCCATCTCACCACGATATTCTGCCGTCGCCGCTAGCACCTTTGCCGGCGCGCGCAGCCCGGTGCGCAGCCACTCCAAGCACCCCTCGATGGCCCAATTGAGAATCCCCGGCAATTCAGCCCGCAGCTTCTCCGGCAAAGCCATATCCCACTCGGCTTCCGGCACGGTGACCTCAAAGGGAACCAGCCGCACGCGCCGCCAGATGGCGTAGTCGTCACCCTTGATGATGGGCTTGTGGTTCGCAGCGAGGAACAGCTTGAATTGCGGCTTGAAGTCGAAGAATTCGCCATAGAGAAAACGGGCTGAAATGGTGTCGCCTCCGACGAGGCTCTTCACCAGAGATTCGGCCAACCGCTGCCCGTCCTCGGTCTCGATGGCGGTGACGAACCGCACCCCGCGCAGTCGCGCGATGTCGTTGCGAACCCCTGCGTTATGCTGCACCATCAAGGATTCCGCTGGCGTATTCGCGCCGTAATCTCCCACCAGTTCACTAAGCACGTTGAGGAAGGTGCTTTTGCCGTTCGCGCCGGTTCCGTAGAGCATAAAAAGGCACTGTTCCGCCGTGCTGCCGGTCAGGGAATAACCGATTGACCGCTGCAAAAAGCCGATCATCTCGGGGTCGCCAGCCATGATCCGGTTCAGGAATTTCTGCCATTGCGGACAGTCTGCTGCCGGGTCGTAATGGGTCATTGCCGACTTGGTGATGTAATCCTCGCGCCGGGGTTCCCGCAGTCCGCCGGTGAGAAGGTTCACGGTGCCGTTCCGCACGCCCAGCAGCATCGGGTCGCGGTCGAGTTCGTCGGGTCGAATGGGGATACCCGGCTCTGACTTTGCGAGTTCGACCATCGCCGTTAGGCGGGGTAAGGATTCCGAAGCGGTCGCGTGTTTCGCGGTGGCTGCTCGTCTGGTATCGTCCGTCTGCTGCGCCGCCTCGATATAGATGCCTCGGGCGGTGTCCTTCGCCAGCACGATAATTCCCCCCGCGTCGTCGAAAATCCAGCGGGTGTCCCAAAGCAGCCACTTTCGCAGCGCGTGCGAATACCGGATGTCCTGCCCGTATCGCGCGGCAAGACGCTGCCCGTTGCCCGTATCGGTCAGGTTAATGCCTGCCGGATAGCGCCACGCTGATTCTAGGCAGCGCAGGGCCTCCGCTTCATCCAAGGGTGGGATACAACATGCCGCAGCTTCAAGAACCAGCTCACGGGCCTCGTTTTCAGCCATGCCCATGCCCCGCAACTTGGAGGCATACCTAAATACCCCATCGTTGCGCGCGCCTTGTTCTAGCCCGGTTCTAGCCTGTTTAAACGGGCTTTTCTCTATCGCCGAAAACTCTTCTAATATCTGTGCGATGCTGTATGTGGGGATTTGCTTAGTTTGGATAATACGGGTCTGGAAGGGTTTGCCCTTCAGATGCCAGAAGCCCGGTAGACGCATGACACGGGGTAGGTCTTTGACCTTGGGGTCGCCGTCGAATTTCGCGGCCAGCGCCTCTTGCAATGGGGTGAAGCGCTCCAGCGGACAACCTTCCGCCAGCCAGTAGGCATGAAAGCGGCTGGAGCTGGATTCAACAGCGATGTGGGGCTCGACATTGACCGCCAATACAGGTTCCAGCGGGGAGCCGTCCAGATCGACAAATAGGGCTCGAACCCCAGTGACGTTATCTGCCTTGCGCCCCAGCCCATCACCTTTGTTGACCATGACGAATACACCAGCGCCTTGCACATTGAGCCGTGCAAGCTCGTGCCTGTGGTTTTCAAAAGAACCATGCAGGATGCGGCTAAGTCGTTTGTTTTTCGGCTCGTGGCCGTCATCGAATGTTTGAAAAGTGAAAGATGCAGCAGCAGGATCAAGTGCGCTCAAGAAGCGCCGCGCCTCGTCAAAGTCTGGCGCAAGCTCTGCTTTAAGCACGGCGCTCATGCCGCCTCCGAGGTGTTCCGCTTTTCGTGGGACGCCAACCATTCATCCAGCGCCACCCGCCGATATTTGACGAGCCTTCCCCATTTTGAATAAACGGGAGAATTGCCCTTGCATCTGGCTATCTCCAGAAATTGCGTGGACACTCCGAGGTAGGCCGCCGCCTGCACGGTGTCCATGACCTCTCGCGGGGGTTGGATGCGCGCTGCCAGCAGGTCGGCTAGGGTCTCCAGTTCAGCGGGGCTCATCATGGCTAACCTCCACTTCGGCTTCGGCCAAAAAACCCGCAGCTCGGGCGATTTTTATACGGTTCGCGCCGACGTGTGCGTTATCCAGTAGAACGCGCCTCGCCTCCCTGGCAAGGTCGAGCAGAGCAGGCTTGTACTTGGGGGGGACGGGTGCGAGTCCGTTTTTCCAGAATGAATATAGCGTCGGGGAAACGCCAACAGCGCCAGAAGCAGCCTTGCTGGAAACGCCGAGTTCTTGTAGTGCGGAGATTAGTGCGGAGTTTTTTTCAGCGCGCGGTGCAGCGGCTTTTCGGCGTAGTGCTTCGAGATGATCCACTCTCTTTTGCTCCTAAAAGGTCGTCGTGTCCCGCTTTGTGTTGCGGGGGATAAAACGCACGACGACCTTCCAGTTTTACGAGGGTGGAGCCTCTATTTTCTATAGGTCGTTGCTCGGCCAGTTGAGGTCTGGTGCCTGTTTTCGCGAGCGGGTACTAAATATTATTATAATCTATTTTCGGGAATTATTAAACTTTTTTATATACCTCATAAACTCAGTTTATAGCCTCGTATCGGCACTACCACTTCTGCCCCTGCCCCCGGCCCTTCGCAAATCGCCAGCAGCCGGTCGGTGATGGCCTGCATCGGAGCGCGCAGCTGCTCGAAGTGCACGGTGATGTATCCCGCAGTCGTGTCGCCGCTTGGTTGGCTATGGTTCACCAAGCTTTTTAGATCGTAGTGCGAAATCGCTATGGAGTTGGCCACGGTGATGAATGTCCTGCGCAAATCGTGCGGCGTCCATTTCACGCCGGGAACATCAAGCCGCTGTTCCACAATGTGCCCCGATGCGCTCTCAGCCGGAAACACCCAATCGCTACCGGGCGCAAAACCGGCATTCTCAATCCAGCGCTCGGAGAACAGCTCAAGCAGAAAATTCGGCAACGGCAGGTCGAAGGCTTTGGATTCCCCACCCTTAGGTTCAGGAATGCGTAAGCTCCGGCGCTCGAAGTCAACATCCGCCCAGCGGATTTCCGCCGCACTGGTTCGCCGCAGACCGGTGAACAGCATCAGCAGAAGGTTATCCCTGCGCACCGTGTTCTTATCCGCCATGACGGCCTGATACCAGACGCGCAGCGTTTCCGGTGAGAGCGCGGAACGCGGTGGCGCGGTGCGGAACCAGTCAACGTTTGCGGTCGGGCACTCGGGGAGTTCAGGGTGTTGCCGCCGTGCCCTGTTCCATATCGCGCGGAATACCCGCATGGCATCGTTGGCCCCGCTGAACCCGTGGTCTTTTGTGCGCGTGCGCCCCGCTGCGTATTTCCCAGCTGCCACGTCCTTGGCGATCTGTTTGTGCTTGAGTCGCACGTCCTCCCGCGTAATGGTGGCCAGCTCCTTCTTGAGCCAGCTTTTTAGATAAAGGTCAATCGTAGCCCCGTAGCGGTGCATCGTCTTCGGGGAGCGCCCTTTGGCGCGCAGGGTGTCTTGCGCCAGCTGCCAGGCTTCCGCAAGCGTAATGGCTTGCGCACGCTTCTTGCGCTTTTCCTCGGTGGGATTTTTTCCCTCCGACATCTGCCCGATCAGTCCCTTGGCTTTTTTCCGGGCCACTTCGACGGTGAAAGCGTCGAAGCGCCCTATGGTCACGCGCAAGACTTTCCCGTTGACACCCTGCTGGGCGAAGAAAGTTTTGCTCTTTGACCCGACCAGCACCCCGAAGCCAGCCACCTCAGAATCAAAGATGATTTTTTGACGAGGCTTGCCATCAACAACGGCGGGTTGCGCTCCCTCGACCACAGGTTTTGTCAGCTTAACGCGCTCATAGGTGGCAGCCATGACCCCTCCAAAATCTAATATAGTTTTAATATATGTCGTACTTAAAATTACGGCATAACTACCTAAAACTCGATACTGCTTTAGGTGCTTCTATTATATAGTATTTATGGCGTTATTAAAAGCAGAAAGGTATGACATAAAACTATTACCTATAAACTCCTAAGGGGTAGGTCGGACGTTCGATTCGTCTCTGGGGCACCAATAAAATCAATTTGTCAGGTCTTTTTTATCTGATCTAATTGCTGCAAACACCTGCTTCGTCACAATTTCAGCACAGTTGATTTTAGACGTTAAGTGAATACTCATAC
Organism: Sulfuricella sp.; assembly: GCA_019911785.1. The sequence continues at coordinate 7,135 of JAIOJM010000360.1, forward strand.
CGACTTGATGATCTTGGTATCCTGCGGACAAGGATATTTTTGTTATGGCGCGCCAGAAAACCTGACGCAGATCAATTCAGCTAACCGTTCCATGGTTATCGGCCATAACCCGAATAAGTTTAATTCTGCCGAAAAAACACTTACCAATTAAGGCATTGGCAATGACGGGAACATGCTCATCAGCCGCAATTAATTCACACTTTGCAGAGGATGGATGCGCATTGGCGGCTAAGCCCATGATGTCAGTATCTATTTGTATATCATGTTGATTTTATAGACTTATTTTTTAGAAGAATTTTTAAGCTTCGCAACAAAACCCCTTTCCCGCAAGACACTTAAGGATGATCAAGACAAGTTCTCCACAGAGTTATCCACAGTAAATGTGCAAAAGCGGCAAGGAGCCAACCCCTATCCATCTGCTGCTTTTTTTGGTAACTTGAAACGATGAATTATTGTAGCCATTGCGGTGCCAAAGTAGAGCTGAAAATCCCGCCCGGAGATCACCTGCCACGCCAAATGTGTGGTTTCTGCGGCACCATCCATTACGAAAATCCGAAAATGGTCGTCGGCGCGATTCCCGAATGGGAAGGCAAGGTTCTGTTGTGTCGCCGTGCCATCGAACCGCGCCATGGGTTCTGGACCCTGCCTGCGGGTTTCATGGAAAACAATGAAACCACAGCTCAGGCGGCAGCGCGCGAAACCGCGGAGGAGGCGCACGCCCGCGTGGAAATCGTCGCCCTCTACGCGCTCTACAATCTGCCGCACATCAGCCAGGTGCATCTGTTCTTCCGCAGCCGCCTGCTCGACCTCGACTTCATGCCGGGCAGCGAA
>JAIOJM010000044.1 GCA_019911785.1 Sulfuricella sp.
GGCAAGTGATTCCTCACTGACATGGGGGTGGGCGTTGCGTTCGCTGGGTATGCCATGAGTCGCCCAGCGAGTATGGGCGATGCCGAGGCGGCCATGCGTTTTCCGGGTTTTGATTTCCGCTTCCAGCTCGGCCACGCGCCCGGGCTTCCTCACCCGAGTGAGCCCGCCATCGACCGCGACGGCCAGACCGGCCGAATCGTAGCCGCGATATTCCAGCCGCCTCAAGCCTTCCAGCAGGATAGGCACGACATTGCGCTGTGCTACAGCTCCGATGATTCCGCACATAGCTAAATCCCCGCGAGGAGTGAGGAGTGAGGAGTGAGGAGCAAGGACAGTCCACGCTTGGGTCGATTTTTCTCTTTACTCTTCACTCTTTACTCCTCACTTGCTTAATCGGCCGTTTCCAGCCGGGAATGGCCACCTGCTTTGCCCGCGACAGGGTGAGTTGATCTGCCGGTGCATCCCGGGTGATCGTCGCTCCCGCTCCGATGGTCGCGCCCTTGCCCACGGTGACCGGGGCGACCAGCTGGGTGTCCGAACCGATGAACGCGTCATCCTCGATGACCGTCCGGTGCTTGTTGGCGCCATCGTAGTTGCAGGTAATGGTGCCGGCGCCGATATTCACGTTTTTCCCTACCGTGGCATCACCGACATAGCTCAGGTGGTTGATCTTGCTGCCACGGTCAACCTGGCTGTTCTTCAGCTCGACGAAGTTGCCGATGTGCACTTCTTCTGCCAGTTCGGTCCCCGGACGGATACGGGCAAACGGTCCGATACGTCCATTGTCGCCAATTCGCGCCTCCTCAATCAGGCTGAATGGCGCAATCCGGGTCCCCTCGCCGACACTGACATCACGCAGTACGCAGTTGGCTGCGACTGTGACATTATCCCCCAAAACCACCCTGCCTTCGAAAACACAGTTGACGTCGATGCTGACATCCCTGCCGCAGACCAATTCGCCGCGCACGTCGATGCGCTTTGGATCCATCAGCCGCACGCCTCGCTCCATCAATTTGACGGCCACTTCATGCTGGTGAAGGCGCTCCAGATGTGCCAACTGAGCGGCGCTGTTGACTCCCATCACCTCCCAGTGGCGACCGGGATGGCAAGTACTCACTCTCACGCCATCGGCCACGGCCATGGCGATAATGTCTGTCAAATAGTACTCCCCCTGGGCATTGTCGTTGCGCAAGGCGGCAAGCCATTTTTTCATCCGCGCATTGGGTAGCGCCATGATGCCCGTATTCACTTCGCGTATGGCGCGCTCGGCCTCGTCCGCGTCTTTGTGCTCGACGATGGATTGCACCTGGCCTTGCGCATCGCGCACGATGCGGCCGTACCCCTCCGGGTCCGGCAACGACACCGTCAGCAAGCCAACCGAGTCACCCTTCGTTGCGTCCAGCAGCGCACGTAACGTGCCAACAGAGATCAGAGGCACGTCACCGTACAGGATCAGGGTGACCCCGTCATCATCCAACCCCGCCGCGGCCTGCTGCAAGGCATGGCCGGTTCCGAGTTGCTGCGCCTGATTGACCCAGACGATATCACTGTCGGCGAAGGCCTGCGGCACGGCTTCGCCGCCATGCCCGTAAACCACCAGCAATTTTGCGGGGCCGAGCTCGCGCGCGGCGTTGATGACGTGACCGAGTAATGGACGGCCTGCCAGCGGATGCAGAACCTTCGGAAGGGCGGAGTGCATGCGCGAACCTTTTCCGGCAGCCAGGATGACGATGTTCAGTTTGGATATCATGAGATTGTATTGCCCTATAAAAAATGGCAGCCTACAGGGCTGCCATTTCGCAAATCACCGACCCGCCCGCACTATCATTACTTTTGCTTGCGCAGTCGCTGAATTGCATGCAGCTGCGCGACGGCCTCGGCCAGCTCGGCCTGTGCCTGGGCATAGTCGATTGCCGCGGTTCGATCACGCATGGCCTCTTCGGCGCGCTGCTTGGCTTCCAGGGCCTTGACCTCGTCCAGGTCTCTGCCGCGTACCGCGGTGTCGGCAAGGATGGTCACCACTGACGGTTGAACCTCGAGCAAGCCGCCTGAAACGTAGATCAATTCCTCTTCGTCGCGATCCGGCAGCTTGAGGCGAACAGAGCCCGCCTTGATCCTGGTTATCAGCGGCGCGTGGCGAGGGTAAATGCCCACTTCGCCCATTGCGGCCGGGGCAACGAGGAATTCTACCACTCCCGAGAAAAGCGAGCGTTCCGCGCTGACCACGTCCACATGCATTGTCATTGCCATGGTAGATTCGCCTTAAATGGTTTTTGCTTTTTCCACGACTTCGTCGATGGTGCCAACCATGTAGAAGGCCTGCTCCGGCAAGTGATCGTAATCTCCGTTGACGATACCCTTGAAGCCCGCCAGCGTATCCTTGAGCGACACGAACTTGCCGGGGGAGCCGGTAAATACCTCGGCAACGAAGAACGGCTGGGACAGGAAGCGCTGGATCTTGCGCGCACGGGATACCGCCAGCTTGTCTTCCGGAGCAAGTTCGTCCATGCCCAGAATCGCGATGATGTCGCGCAATTCCTTGTAGCGCTGCAGCGTGGACTGCACGCCGCGGGCGACATTGTAGTGCTCCTCGCCCACCACCAGCGGGTCAAGCTGGCGGGAGGTGGAATCGAGCGGGTCCACCGCGGGGTAGATGCCCAGCTCGGCCACTTGCCGCGACAGCACCACGGTTGCATCCAGGTGGGCGAAGGTGGTGGCCGGAGACGGATCGGTCAGGTCGTCCGCGGGCACGTACACCGCCTGGATGGAGGTAATCGAGCCCTTCTTGGTCGAGGTAATGCGCTCCTGCAAGCGGCCCATTTCCTCCGCAAGGGTCGGCTGGTAGCCCACCGCAGAAGGCATCCGGCCCAGCAGCGCGGAAACTTCGGTGCCGGCCAGGGTGAAGCGGTAAATGTTGTCCACGAACAGCAGCACATCGCGGCCTTCGTCGCGGAAGAATTCCGCCATGGTCAGGCCGGTCAGGGCTACGCGCAGGCGGTTGCCGGGCGGTTCGTTCATCTGGCCGTAGACCAGCGACACTTTGTCCAGTACGCCGCCTTCTTTCATTTCATGGTAGAAGTCGTTGCCCTCGCGGGTGCGCTCGCCGACGCCGGCGAACACCGAATAGCCGCTGTGCTCGACCGCGATGTTGCGGATCAGCTCCATCATGTTCACGGTCTTGCCCACGCCGGCGCCGCCGAACAGGCCGACCTTGCCGCCCTTGGCGAAGGGGCAGATCAGGTCGATCACCTTGATGCCGGTTTCGAGCAGTTCGGTGGAAGGGGACAGCTCGTCGAAGGCCGGGGCCTTGCGGTGAATCGCCCAGCTTTGTTCATTGCCGATCGGACCCATCTCGTCGATCGGGTTCCCCAGCACGTCCATGATGCGGCCCAGGGTCTTGGTGCCCACCGGCACGGAAATCGGCGCGCCGGTATTGGCGACGCCCATGCCGCGGCGCAATCCGTCCGTGGTGCCCATGGCGATGGTGCGCACCACGCCGTCACCCAGTTGCTGCTGCACTTCCAGCGTCAGATCCACGTCGGCCAGTTTCAGCGCATCGTAAACCTTGGGCAGAGATTCGCGCGGGAATTCTACGTCCACCACCGCACCGATAATCTGCACGATTTTACCTTGGCTCATCATCACTTCCTTAATAAATACAA
>JAIOJM010000361.1 GCA_019911785.1 Sulfuricella sp.
ATTTAATTATTTGTTAGGGATCTTGCATGAGCGACGAGCAGCAGCAACCGACTTTTTCCATCGAAAAAATTTACGTCAAGGATTTGTCCCTGGAAATTCCCCATGCGCCGACCATCTTTATGCAGCGCGAAACCCCGCAGATCGATGTGCAGCTGCACAATCAGGGTGGAATGGTGGACGAGGGCGTCTATGAAACCGTGCTGACGGTCACTGTTACCGCCAAACTGGCCGAGGACAAAACCCTGTTTCTGGTGGAAGTTGCCCAGGCCGGGATATTCCAGATCCGTAATGTTCCCCAGGATGACATGGAGCCGATCCTCGGGATCACCTGCCCGAATATCCTGTTCCCCTACGTGCGCGAGACGATTTCGGATATGGTGTCGCGCGCCGGATTCCCGCCGGTGTTGCTGAATCCGGTCAATTTCGAGTTGATGTACCAGCAGCAGCACATGCAGCAACCGGAAGTTGCAGCAGAAACGACTCACTGATCGTCATGATGAGCGACACCCGACAGGCTGCTAGAAAAAGCTTTTAACCACGAATTTACACGAATAAAACACGAATGTTCACGAATAATCTTTTGGTTAGTATGGATAATCTGACTCACCTGTTTGGTGGCACGATGATTGTCTCTAACTATTCGTGTTTATTCGTGAACATTCGTGTCATTTGTGGTTAATCGCTGTTTTTAGAATGAAGATCGCCGTGCTGGGTGCCGGCGCTTGGGGAACGGCACTTGCCGTCAGCCTCGCGGCACGCCATGAGGTGCATCTGTGGACGCGCAATCCGGCCCAGTGTGCCGAGATGGCGGAAGAGCGCGTCAATCGGCGTTATCTGCCCGGATTTCCCTTCCCCGATGCCCTGCGGATCGAGCCGAAACTGGCTCAGGCGCTCGACCGGGCCGATCTGGCCTTGGCGGTGGTGCCCACCGCGGGCTTCCGGCAGGTGGTGAGGCAGATGGCCGAACTGGGCGCGAGGATGCCGCTGGTCTGGGCATGCAAGGGCTTCGAGGCGGGAACGGCCAAGTTGCCGCACCAGGTGGTGGCGGAGGAGTTGGGCGGCAAGGCGCGATGCGGCGTGCTGTCCGGGCCGAGCTTTGCCCAGGAAGTGGCCAAGGGGTTGCCAACGGCGCTTACCCTGGCATCCCGCGACGAGCCCTTCGCCCATGCCATGGCACTGGAGTTGCACAGTCCCAGACTGCGGGTTTATTCCAGCCCGGATGTGGTCGGGGTCGAAGTCGGCGGCGCGGTCAAGAACGTCATGGCGATCGCGGCAGGCATTTCAGATGGCATGGGTTACGGCTACAACGCGCGCGCCGCCCTGATTACCCGCGGGCTGGCGGAAATCGGCCGGCTCGGCGTGGCCATGGGCGGCCGACCGGAAACTTTCATGGGGCTGACCGGTGCGGGAGACCTGATCCTGACCTGCACCGGCGACCTGTCGCGTAACCGTACCGTGGGCCTGCGGCTGGCCAGGGGTGAGAAGCTTGAGGCCATCCTCGGCGACCTCGGTCATATCGCCGAAGGGGTGAATAGCGCCGCCGAGGTGCTGCGCCTCGCTCAGAACATGGATGTGGAGATGCCGATCACCCGCGCAGTGTTTCAGGTGCTGTTCGAGGGGATGCCTCCCGGCAAGGCAGTGGAGGCTTTGCTCAACCGCGAACCCAAGGCGGAGAATTAAATGGTGAACTGTAAGCGGTGAGCTGTACTTCATTCTCCGAGCAGACTTAATCTGCACTGCTCACTGCTCACTGCTCACCGCTCACCGCTCACCGCTCACCGCTTCAAACCCCACCCTCAAACCCATTCTGCCGCCAGGCTTCAAACACCACCACCGCGACCGCGTTGGAAAGATTCAGGCTGCGGCTTTCCGCCCGCATCGGCAGACGGATGCGCCGGCTTTCGTCGAACTGCGCCAAAACCTCTACCGGCAGCCCTCGCGTTTCCGGGCCGAATACGAATACATCATCGCGCCGAAAGGCGACCTCGCTGTATCTCGTGCTCCCCTTCGTAGTAAGCGCAAACACTCGTCTCCCCCCGAACTGTCCCAGACACTCTTCCCAGTTCTCATGAGTTTTGACCGTGGCGTACTCATGGTAGTCCAGTCCGGCGCGTTGCAGCTGTTTGTCGTCCAGCGAAAACCCGAGCGGCTTGACCAGGTGCAGCCGGCAGCCGGTGTTGGCGCTGAGGCGGATGATATTGCCCGTGTTAGGGGGGATTTCAGGCTGGTAAAGGATGATGTCAAACATGGGCTCTCGTCGGCAGGCTAAAATTATTCAGGCAGGGTGCGCGCCACCACCCAGGCGCTCACTTCGGCGGCGCCGCGCTCTTTCAATATCCGGCTGATCTCGTTCAGGGTCGCTCCGGTGGTCATCACGTCGTCCAGCACGGCGATTTTTTTTCCAGCGAGATCAAGATCGCAGGCAAAGGCCCCGCGAACGTTGCGGCGGCGCTCCTTCCATTTCAGTCCGGCCTGGCTCGGGGTGTCGCGCGTGCGCTGGCAGGCATCGGCAATGAGTGGAATGTCCAGCCAGCGCGAAATCGGCTTGGCGATTTCAAGCGACTGGTTGAAGCCACGCTCCTGGAGTCGCCCAGGATGGAGAGGCATCGGCATCAGAAAATCCGGTTTGGGATGGTCGGTGGCGAGCTGAGCCAGCGGTTTCGCCAGTATTTCGGTTAGCGCAAGATTGCCCGAATATTTAAAGGCGTGCAGCAGGCGATCAATCGGGAAGTGGTAACTAAATGCCGCCAGGGTGCGTTCGAAAGCGGGTGGGTGCTGCAGGCAGGCTCCACAGACCTGGCCGTTCGGGGTGGGAAGGGCGCATACCGGGCAGGCGGGAGCCCGATAATGGGAAAGATCGGCGTCGCAACCCGTGCACAATAGCCGATTTAGCGTGCTTGCACCGCATAGTGCGCAATGATGCGGTAAAATGGCGTGCGCAATTTTTGCGCAACCGTTTAAAATGTAGGCTGAAAGATTTGACAACTTTGGGCCGATCCTTGATGATTGCGCCCATTTTACTGTGAAAAATCAACCAAAGACGAATCATGAAAACAGTTGAAAAATTGATTAGCGCGTCACAATGCCGCAGCTCGGCGCAGATTTTCATCATCGGCAGCATCATTTCCGTGCTGGTTCCCCCGCTCCTCATGGTCTGGATCGCCGCTTCGATCTTCGCCTACGCTTCCGTTGCGCACCACCCCGATATGCGGGTCAGGGAATACCAGCGCTGGGCGGGATACCGTTTCTACGGCCTGGTCGGCACGCTGGTGGTGGCGCTTAACTTCAGCGGCGCGATGCAGGCTTGGCTGGGCGGCGGAATGAATTTGCTGCTCACGGTGTGGGTCTTGAGTCTATTGGTGATCGTGCCGCTGGGGATACGGGATTTGATCAGGATCAGCCGCGAAAATTGGCAGGATATGTTGGTGGAGGTGCAGGTTCATGAATGATCTATTCAATCCCGGTCAGGATGTAGCGGGAAAAGTTGCCGGGGAAGGCCGGCGCTGGTCCGTCGCAGAGGCCGAAGCGCTGTTCGCGCTGCCTTTCAGCGACCTGATGTTCCAGGCGCAAACCGTCCACCGATTCCATTTCGACCCGAACGAAGTGCAGGTGAGCACCCTGCTTTCCATCAAGACCGGGGGATGCTCCGAGGACTGCGGCTACTGTTCCCAGTCGAAGCGCCACCATACCGGCGTGGAGCAGGAAAGCCTGCTGCAACTGGAAACCGTAGTCACCAAGGCCAAGGCAGCCAAGGACAAGGGCGCCACCCGTTTTTGCATGGGCGCGGCGTGGCGGGGACCGAAACAGAAAGACCTGGCGCCGGTGCTCGACATGATCGCCGCCGTGCGCGCCCTCGGGCTTGAGACCTGCGTGACCCTGGGGATGCTGAAGGAAGGCCAGGCCGAGCAACTGCGCGAGGCCGGCCTGGATTACTACAACCACAACCTGGACACCGCGCCGGAATACTACGGCGAGGTGGTGACCACCCACACCTATCAGGATCGGCTCGATACCCTGGAGCAGGTGCGTGGCGTCGGCATCAAGGTGTGCTCCGGCGGCATCGTCGGCATGGGCGAGTCGCGCACTCACCGCGCTGCGCTGCTGACCCAGCTGGCCAATCTCAATCCGCCGCCGGAATCCGTGCCGATCAACCTGCTGGTGCAGGTAAAAGGCACGCCGCTGGATGGCGCCGAAGCGCTGGATCCGTTCGAGTTCGTGCGCACCGTCGCGGTGGCACGTATCCTCATGTCTCAAAGCCTGGTGCGACTTTCCGCCGGGCGCGAACAGATGGATGAGCCGCTGCAGGCGCTGTGCTTCCTGGCCGGTGCCAACTCCATTTTCTACGGCGAGAAGCTGCTGACCACCCCCAATCCTTCCGCGGATCAGGATCTGGCCCTGTTCGACAAGCTTGGCATCCGGGTGATGGGGGCTTAGTCGGAAAGGCTATTCACCGCAAAGGACGCGAAGGTTCGCAAAGGAAAGCGAATTGCATTACCTTGCGCTCCTCTGCGTCCTTTGCGGTGACAAGGGTTTTACTTAATTTGGACGTTCATGCCTTTTTCCCACCTCTCCGATGAACTGAAAGACCTGGAAGCATCCGGCCTGCGCCGCCATCGTCGCGTGCTGGAAAGCCCGCAGGGCGCCCGGATCGTGGTGGACGGCAGGGAATACCTGTCCTTTTGCAGCAACGATTATCTCGGCCTTGCCAGCCACCCGGCCCTGATCGGGGCGGCGCAGTCGGCCGCAGCACGCTACGGCGTGGGGGCGGGAGCGTCCCATCTGGTAAGCGGCCACAGCGCGCTTCACCATGAACTGGAAACCGCGCTTGCCGCCTTCGCCGGCCTGCCTTCGGCGCTGCTTTTTTCCACCGGTTACATGGCCAATCTCGGCATCGTCACCGCCCTGGCCGGTCGCGACGACGAAATTTTCGCCGACAAGCTCAACCATGCCTCGCTCAACGATGCGGTGCTGCTGTCCCGCGCCAAATTCACGCGCTATCCGCACCTCGACCTGGTTGTGCTGGAGAAGCGGCTCGCCGCATCCAGGGCGAAGCGCAAGCTGGTGGTGACGGATGCCGTATTCAGCATGGACGGCGACATCGCTCCGGTGCCGGAATTGCTGGCTCTGTGCGAGCGCCACGACGCGCTGCTGGTGCTGGACGATGCCCATGGCTTCGGTGTGCTGGGCCGCACCGGACGCGGGGTGCTGGAGCATTTCGGCATCACCTCGGAACGTATCGTCTACATGGCCACCCTGGGCAAGGCCGCCGGCGTGTTCGGCGCGTTCGTCGCGGGACCGCTGGAGCTGACGGATTATCTGGTGCAGCGCGCCCGTTCCTATATTTACACCACCGCCACGCCGCCACTTCTGTCGGCGGCGCTTTCCGCGAGCCTGCGCTTGATCGAAAGGGAAGCGTGGCGGCGCGAGCGCCTGCGGGCGTTGATCGCCGCTCTGAGGCAGGGCCTGAAGTTGCGGCGCTGGCGCCTGATGGACTCGACCACGCCGATTCAGCCGGTGATCATCGGCTCCAACCAGGAAACGCTGGCGGTGAGCGAGGCGCTGCGCGAGCGTGGCGTCTGGGTGCCTGCGATACGCCCGCCAACCGTGCCCAAGGGCGAAGCGCGCCTGCGTATTTCGCTGTCGGCGGCGCATAGCCTGGAAGATGTGGCGCATTTGGCAGCGGCGCTGAACGAGTTGGAAAGTACCGCATGAGCGTGCACATCGAAATTGTGGGCAGGGGTCCAGACCTCGCCCTGCTCCACGGCTGGGGAATGCACGGCGGGGTGTGGGACGGGGTACGCGATGCCTTGGCGCAGCGTTTTCGGCTGCATATCGTCGATTTGCCCGCCTATGGAGCAAGTCCGGCAGTCGAACCTTACACTCTGGAACGTCTTGCTCGCGCCGTGGCGGCAGCACTGCCGGAACAGGTTCAAGTTTGCGGCTGGTCGCTGGGCGGGCAGGTGGCGCTGGAGATGGCGCGGCTGTTCCCCGACCAGATCAAGCGCCTGGTTTTGACGGCCACCACGCCGTGCTTTACGGCGCGGGAAGACTGGCCATGCGCGGTGCGGCGCGAAGTGCTGCTGGAGTTCGCGGCTGCCCTGGAAACCGATTACGAAGGCACGCTGAAGCGCTTTTTGGCTCTCCAGGCGCGCGGCGGCGATGAAGTGAAAACGGTGCTGAAACGCTTGCGCGACATTTTGTTTACTCGCGGCCGCCCGGATGTGCAAACCTTGCGGACGGGACTGAACATTCTGCTGGAGAGCGACTTGCGCGACCGCGCCGCGACGATTGAAACGCAGACCTTGCTGCTGCACGGCGGGCGCGACATGCTCACCCCGGCGGGGGCTGCGCACTGGCTTGCCGGACAGATGCCGGAAGCGCGCCTGGAGGTGTTGCCGGGCGCCGCCCATGCGCCGTTTCTGTCGCACCCCGTGGAATTTACCGAAATTGTGACCGGATTTTTAAATGACTGACCCATTCACGCTCGACAAGCGCCGGGTGCGCCACTCCTTCGATCGCGCCGCCGCCACCTACGACCGGGTCGCCGTGCTGCAGCGGGAGATCTGCGACCGCATGGCCGAGCGCCTGCAATTCATCAAATTCGAACCCCAGGTCATCCTCGACGCCGGTTCCGGCACCGGTTACGGATCGCGCCAACTGCGGGAGCGCTATGCCAAGTCCCGCGTGATCGAGCTGGATCTTGCGCCGGCCATGCTGCGGGCATCGCGCAGCCAGCAACCGGCGTGGAAGCGCTTGCTGCCCTTTGTCGCCGCCGAAGAACGGGTGTGCGCGGATATCGAGAGCCTGCCCTTGCGTGCCGGCAGCGTCGGCATGATCTGGTCCAATCTCGCCCTGCAGTGGTGCAACG
>JAIOJM010000362.1 GCA_019911785.1 Sulfuricella sp.
TTATGGCTTATCCATCCAGACTTCCAAGCCCTGGGCATTGAGTTCGATATCGTGCTCCAGCAGCGCGCGGGCCTCATCCGGGGCAAGCCTGCAACCGTGCGCATCGAGGCATTCCAGCAGATAGTTCTCCAGTCCTTCTACCAACCGCTGGTGGCGCATCTCCCCGGCCTCGCGCACCCCCATAGCGATGTTCGCGAAATCGTCAAGCATGCGGTGAAGGTCATCCGCCAGACGGGGCAGCTGTGTCACGCGGCCATAGTGGGTCAGGTAAGCGGCGCGCGGATGGTGGGACATGATCAGGTCTATGGAATCATGTGCCGCCTCCGGCTCGAACTGCACGGGAGTGGTCGTGGGGAAAATGAACTCCCGCCCGTCGACATCGAATTCGCGGTATGAAATCCCGAAAGTATCGCCGGTAAAAACCCCGCCGCTGTGCTCATCAAAAATGCAGAAATGATGGCGGGCGTGGCCCGGCGTATCGAGGAACAGCAGGCGCCGGCCATTCAGCTCCAGGGTGAATTCGTGCGGCGCCTCGATCACGCGCCCAGCAGGAACGGGCACGATTTCCCCGTAGGCCCGGCGAAAACTTACCTCGCCGTAAACCGCGACCGAGCCCGCCACCAGCCTGGACGGGTCGATCATGTGGCGAGCCCCGCGCGGATGCACGACCAGCATCGCATAGGGAAACAGGCGCATCATCTCGCCGGCGCCGCCCGCGTGATCAAGATGGACATGGGTCACGATCACATAGGCGATATTTTCCGGGCGCAGGTTTTTCCGCCGCATCACCTCCAGCACGCCGGGAACCGAGAAATTCGTACCGGTATCGATAAAGGCCGCCTTGTCGCCTTCGACCAGCAAGTGGATCGCGGCCAGGCCGGGCCGGATGTGATGGGCGTCTATCGCTGCAATCCCGTCTTCGTAATCCTGGTGGTTTTCGGTCATGTTTAGTCGCTCTTCCAAATAACGGTACAATTCCAAGCCTGGAGAGTAAAAATACCATGACTACCATCCGTCAAGAAGACTTAATCGCCAGCGTCGCCGACGCGCTGCAATATATTTCCTACTACCACCCCATCGACTACATCAAGGCGCTGGGCGCAGCCTACGAGCGGGAAGAATCCCCCGCTGCCAGGGACGCCATCGCCCAGATCATCACCAACTCGCGCATGAGCGCGCAAGGCCACCGTCCGATCTGCCAGGATACCGGCATCGTGGTGGCATTCGTCAAGGTCGGCATGGACGTGCGCTGGGATGCCCGGATGAGCGTCACCGACATGGTCAACGAAGGCGTGCGCCGCGCCTACTCGAACCCCGACAACGTGCTGCGCGCCTCGGTGGTGGCCGACCCCGCCGGCGCGCGCAAGAACACCCGCGACAACACCCCGGCAGTGGTCCATTACGAGATCGTTCCCGGCGACAAGGTCGAGATCATCCTGGCGGCCAAGGGCGGCGGCTCGGAAAACAAGGCCAAGTTCACCATCCTCAACCCGTCGGACAGCCTCGTCGACTGGGTGCTGAAGACCGTCCCCACCATGGGCGCGGGCTGGTGCCCGCCGGGGATACTGGGCATCGGCCTCGGCGGCACCGCGGAAAAAGCCATGCTGCTCGCCAAGGAAGCCCTGATGGAGCCGGTCGACATCCACGAACTGCAAGCGCGCGGGCCGCAAAACCGGGTGGAGGAACTGCGCCTGGAGCTGTTTGAAAAAGTGAATGCGCTGGGCATCGGCGCGCAGGGGCTGGGCGGCCTGACTACCGTGGTGGACATCAAGATCAGGGACTACCCGACTCACGCCGCCGCCCTGCCGGTCGCAATCATCCCCAACTGCGCCGCCACCCGCCACGTCCACTTCACCCTCGACGGCAGCGGCCCGGCCGTGCTGACCCCGCCCGATATCGACCAATGGCCGAAGGTCGACTGGCAGCCCGCCCCCGATGCACGCCGCGTCAACCTCGACACCGTCACGCGCGAGGAGATCGCCACCTGGAAACCGGGCGAAGCCCTGCTCCTGTCGGGCAAGCTGCTCACCGGCCGCGACGCCGCCCACAAGCGCATCGCCGACCTGTTCGCCAAGGGCGAAAAGCTGCCGCAGGGCGTGGACTTCACCAACCGCTTCATCTACTACGTCGGCCCGGTCGACCCGGTGCGCGACGAAGTGGTCGGACCCGCCGGCCCCACCACGGCGACCCGCATGGACAAATTCACCGACATGATGCTGGACAAGACCGGCCTGATCGGCATGATCGGCAAAGCCGAGCGCGGCCCGGCGGCCATCGAAAGCATCCGCAAGCACAAGGCCGTCTACCTGATGGCAGTGGGTGGCGCGGCCTACCTGGTGGCCAAGGCGATCAAGGCTTCCAGGGTGCTGGCTTTCGCCGACTTAGGCATGGAAGCGATCTACGAATTCGAGGTCAAGGACATGCCGGTCATCGTTGCAGTGGACGCCAACGGCACGTCGGTGCACGAAACCGGGCCGGCGGAATGGCGCATGAAAATCGGCAAGATTCCGGTAGCAAAACAGGATTAACCGCTAAGGACGCAAAGGTTCGCAAAGGAATTCCTTGATTGTTTTCCTTTGCGTAACCTAGCGTCCTTTGCGGTAAAAAGCGATGATCGAACCCGCCATCAAAACCACCCTCGCCCTGCCGACGCAGGAGGTCTACTACCGCCTCTACCGCTTCGACAGCGCACCGCCGCGCCGTCTGCTGCTGCTCCACGGCGGCGGTGTGGCGGGCAGGATCACCTGGGGCGGCATTCTCCCCCATTTAAAACACTGGAACGAAATCCTCGTCCCCGACCTGCGCGGCACCGGCAAGACCCGCTACCCCGACCACAGGGAGCACGGCTTCGAAGCCGAAGAAGTGGTGGCCGACCTCGCCGCCCTGCTCGACCATCTGGCCTGGGAAAAATTCGACCTCGGCGGCTACTCCTACGGCGGGCTGATCGCCATGCTGCTCAAGGCCGCCCGCCCGGCGGCGGTGGAAAAAACCTACCTGCTCGAACCCGCCCTGCTCGGCAAGATGAGCGACGAGGAATCCATCCGCTCGCGCGAGCTGATCCTGCACGCCGCCAAGCGGCTGCGCGAGCTGGAAAACGTGGGGGAAGGACTGGAACTGTTCCTCGACGCCGTCGCCCCCAACCGCAGCCGAGGCTCGAAGAACGAGGAAATCATCCGCGAGCGCCTGTCCCACCGCCCGGCGGGGCTGGCCTGTGCCATCGAGTGCGTCTCCCACGCCGCCAAACGCCTCGACCGGCCACAATTGATTGCAGCCCAGGCCAGCGTCAGCAGCTTCATCGGCGGCCGCTCCCACCCTGCGGTGTACCAACTGTGCCAGGAGATTGCGGCAGGCAGAAACGACTGGGCCTGCCACCTGATCCAGGGCGCCGACCACGCTCTGCCTTTCCAGAAGCCGGAAGTTATTGCCGGATTGATGAATGCGGATTTGGCGCCAGATCCGCGCGGCACAGAAAAAGATTGAACACCACCCTCGCCGAATCGCTGCTCGCCATCCTGCGCGCCCACCCGGACAGCCTCTCCGAACACGACCTGATCCGCAAGCTCGCCAACGACGACCCCGCCTTCGGCCCCGAAGCCTACACCGACGAGCTTTCCCTGTTCCAGTGCCACTTCATCCTGTTCCACCACCTCTACCGCCTGCGGGACGAACTGTGGAATGAACGGCAAGGCGACCTCGCCATCCATTGCCTGAAGATCGTGCTGCGCCCCTGCCCGGACGGCACCGACTGCCTGCCCGCCACCCCCGACCCGCTGCGGGCCTACTACCTCGATCTCACCCACCTGAAAAAAACCGGCAAGCAGGAAGTCCTGAAAATGCTAGACACCTTCTGGCTGCGCTTCGCCCGCCACGACCGGCGCGCCGAAGCCCTCTCCGCGCTGGGGATCGCCGACCCGGTGGAATACACTGAGATCAAGCGCCGCTACCGGAAACTGGCGATGGAACACCATCCCGACCGGGGCGGCGAGATGGAAAAGCTCCAGGCCATCAACGCCGCCATGGAACTGCTGGAACCGGTTCGGGGGCGGTAATGCCATGCCCTGGTCTGGCGGTTGGTACCGGATGTGGCTGCATCACGGAATATTCCCTTGTCGTAAACAGGGGAAATGCCTATAGTGGACGAATGATTTTCAGGGGGTGTCCGTACCCCCCCGTATTACTTGAACGGGGATCAGAGTCAGACCGCACTTATCTACTTCTTATCCGATATCTCAGAATCAAAGGCAGGCATTATCCTTAATACAGCGTGGAGTATCTATGGAGTGGCAAGAGATAATTAATTTTCTCGGTGGTGCGACAGCAATCTCGCTCACGATAGGATATTTGGGCAAAAAATCCATCGAGGCGTATCTGAATGGTCGTGTAGAAGCATATAAAAACAACCTTGAAAAACTAACTAGTGAGCACACCATTCGGTTTCAGCGGCTCCACACTGAACGGGCAGAAGTTATTAAGGAGCTTTATGGCAAGCTTGCCAATCTAGACGACACCCTTCATTCAACCCTTCGGGCATTTCAATTGGATGGAGAACCTGCCCTTGAAGAGAAAGTCAGCAAACTCTCAGACCAATTTAATGATATACGCGAATACTTCCTACCGAGGAGGATCTTTTTTGAAGAAAACACGTGTACGCTTATCGATAGCATCCTTGAATCAGCCAAGGATGTATTCATTGACATCACGACCTACCCTGTTGACCCGGCCGCGCCTGCGTGCAGATATGACCGGGAAGTCCTGAAGGAACGACTCGAGTCTTGGGATAAGGCACGCACCACCCATAAGAATGAAATTGCTGAGTTGAAGGCCAAACTTGAACATGAATTTCGATCAATCCTGGGCATTAATGCATAACAAGTTATTCAAACGGCACGCTAAGGCGCACGGCCGATACAACGTTAGGTGATTAAATATGGCTGCAAGAGAATTCGAAGCAATAGTTCACATGATTCGTCTACGAACATCCGGTGGATTCGATGACAATAAATCTCCTTTTGTAAGCACAAAAATGGAATTCGAAGGAAGGGTCACAACGTTTAACTATGTAGATTTAGCAGATTTAAGGGATAACATTACTGAAAAATACGAATCGACAGTTTCCATCAAGATAGAGTTCTGTGATGAAAAGAAGCAATATGACCATTTCAGTGATGAAGAGCATCCATATATCGGCACTATTGAGTTGTTCAGAGAGGAACGAGAAACTCTCAAAAATAAATTGAGTGCTTATGTCGAGATTTATTTGCCGAATAGCATGTTGCCGATTTTGCACCAAATGGGGAATGAGTGGATTTACTTTGACACGATAAATGATCTTATTCACAACCCGACAGAACATCAGAAAGAGAAGGGTTGCGTCGCCCTAATCAAAAGGGCGAATTTTGAATCTTATAAAGCAGAAGAAACCCCAAAAAAACATTTCACGCTAAGTTTTGGTTAGTTTTTTCAACATGCAAGATAAAATCTAAACTTCTATATTTAATTGGCCCCATGACCGAATAGCAGAAGGTTAAAATAATAAAAGAACCGCTTGCCAGTATCCAGATTTGTCCGAACCGGCGAGCCAGACAAGACAAGGGCCTACAAAGATGTAGGCCCATTTTTTACCCCGCAAGCACGGACGCCAGGAGTTATTTACTCCGCCCCCTTCACCAGCACTTCCCGATTCCCGTTGCTCTGCATCGCCGAAACCAGCCCCGCCCGCTCCATCTGCTCAATCAGCCTTGCCGCCCGGTTGTAGCCGATCCTGAGCTGGCGTTGCACCAGCGAGATCGAGGCGCGGCGTGATTTGAGCACCAGCGCCACGGCCTGGTCGTACATCGGGTCGGATTCGGCGTCGCCGCCTGCTTCGCCGCCCTCGCCCTCTACGGCCACTTCCGGTGCATCGAGGATACCCTCGACGTAATCCGGCGCACCGAGCGCTTTCAGATATTCGACTACTTTGTGCACTTCGTGGTCGGCGACGTAGGCGCCGTGCACGCGCTGCGGATAGCCGGTACCGGGCGGCAGGTAGAGCATGTCGCCCTGGCCTAGCAGGGCTTCGGCGCCCATCTGATCGAGGATGGTGCGCGAGTCGATCTTGCTCGATACCTGGAAGGCGACGCGGGTCGGGATGTTGGCCTTGATCAGGCCGGTGATCACGTCCACCGACGGGCGTTGCGTCGCCAGCACCAGGTGGATGCCGGAGGCGCGTGCTTTCTGCGCCAGACGGGCGATCAGTTCCTCGACCTTCTTGCCCACCATCATCATCATGTCGGCCAACTCGTCGATCAGCACCACGATGAAAGGCATTTCCTCCAGGGGTTCCGGGGCGTCCGGCGTGAGGCTGAAGGGGTTGGGTAGCTTCGCGCCGGATTTCTCGGCCTCGCGCACCTTCTGGTTGTAACCGGCCAGGTTGCGCACGCCCAGCGCCGACATCAGGCGATAGCGCCGCTCCATTTCCGCGACGCACCAGTTGAGCGCGTTGGCGGCGTGCTTCATGTCCGTCACCACCGGTGCGAGCAGGTGGGGAATGCCTTCATAGACGGAAAGCTCGAGCATTTTCGGATCGACCAGGATCAGCCGCACCTTGGCGGGATCGGCCTTGTAGACCAGGCTCAGAATCATGGCATTGATCGCCACCGATTTGCCTGAGCCGGTGGTGCCCGCCACCAGCACGTGGGGCATTTTCCCCAGGTCGGCCACGACCGCCTTGCCGGCGATGTCCTTGCCCATGGCGATGGTGAGCGGCGAGGCCATGTCGGCGTAAACTTTCGAGCCGAGTATCTCGCGCAGGCGCACCACCTGCCGCTTGGGATTGGGAATTTCCAGCCCCATGCAGTTCTTGCCGGGGATGGTTTCCACCAGGCGGATGCTGACCACCGACAGGGCGCGCGCCAGATCCCTGACCAGGTTGGTGATCTGG
>JAIOJM010000363.1 GCA_019911785.1 Sulfuricella sp.
GACTTGACCTGGGCGATGGCATTCTGGCCGGTGTTGGCGTCGAGCACCAGGATGGTCTCGTGGGGGGCACCCGGTTCGGCCTTGGCGATGACGCGCTTGATCTTTCTCAGTTCTTCCATCAGGTGCAGCTGGGTGGGCAACCGTCCGGCGGTGTCCGCCAGCACGATGTCGATGCCGCGCGCGCGCGCAGCCTGGATCGCATCGAAGATCACGGCGGCGGAGTCGTGTCCTTGGTGGGTGATGACCGTGACGTTGTTGCGCTCTCCCCAAACCTGCAGCTGTTCGCGCGCGGCGGCGCGGAAGGTGTCGCCGGCGGCGAGCAGCACCGACTTGCCCTGGGCCTGGAAATGCTTGGCCAGCTTGCCGATTGTGGTGGTCTTGCCGGCGCCGTTGACGCCCGTCATCATGATCACGTAGGGTTTGTGGCCGGAGAGGTCTAGCGGCGCCTCCAGCGGGGTGAGCAGGGCTTGCAGGCCGTCGCGCAAAGCCTGTTTGAGTTGCGCCGCATCTTCCAGCTTGTCCCGCTTGACGCGGTTTCTCAGGTCGTCGAGCAGGTATTGCGTGGCGGCGACACCGACATCGGCGGAAAGCAGGACGGTTTCGAGTTCCTCGTAAAGTTCCTCGTCGATCTTGCCGCCGCCGAACAGGCCGGTAAGCTGCCTGTTCAGGTTGTCGCGGGTCTTGGTCAGACCTTGTTTGAGTCTGGCCGCCCAGCCCAGGGGCTGTTCC
The DNA here is from genome assembly GCA_019911785.1 of Sulfuricella sp. The sequence goes on from JAIOJM010000363.1 coordinate 730, forward strand.
TGGCTTTCGTCGGCTTTCTTGTCGGATTTGAAGAAACTTAGCATGGGGGATGGCGGTCTCAAGGTAGGCTATAATTCACAACTTCGTCATTTTAGGCGATTGGGAGGTTTTGTGCAGCGTAAAAAAACATTGATCCGGAGCTTGTGGTTGCTGGCAGCGATTTTGCCGTTCCAGGCATTGGCAACTACCCATGAATACAAGCTTGCCAACGGCATGAAGGTGATCGTCAAGGAGGACCATCGCGCGCCGGTGGTGGTGTCGCAGGTCTGGTATCGCGCCGGCAGCATGGACGAGTTTAACGGCACGACCGGCGTGGCTCACGTGCTGGAACACATGATGTTCAAGGGAACCAGGGCGGTCCCTGCCGGCGAATTCTCGAAGCAGATCGCCGTTGCCGGCGGCCGGGAAAACGCCTTTACCAGCCGCGACCATACCGCCTACTTCCAGCAACTGCAAAAATCGAAGCTGGAACTCTCCTTTAAGCTGGAAGCCGACCGGATGCGCAATCTGGTGATTACGCCCAAGGAGTTCGCCAAGGAAATCAAGGTGGTGATGGAGGAGCGCCGGCTGCGCACCGAAGACAAGCCCCAGTCGCTGGTCTATGAAACGCTGATGGCGGCGGCTTACCAGGCTCATCCCTATCGTCGTCCGATCATCGGCTGGATGAGCGACCTGGAAAACATGACGGCGGACGATGCCAGGGACTGGTATCGCCGCTGGTATGCGCCGAATAATGCGGCGCTGGTGGTGGTGGGCGATATCAAACCCCGAGAGGTGCTGAAACTGGCCGAGCGCTATTTCGGCAAAGTTCGGCCGGTTGCTCTGCCCCAGCGCAAACCCCAGGCCGAACCCGATCAGCGCGGCATCAAGCGGGTGGCCGTTAAAGCCCCCGCCAAGCTGCCCTACCTGGCAATGGGCTACCATACGCCCGCCCTGCGCGATCCGGCCAGCGACCGGGAACCTTACGCGCTGGAAGTGCTGGCCGGCGTGCTGGACGGCCATGCCTCGGCGCGGCTCAATCAGGCGCTGGTGCGGGAGCAGCAGATCGCGGTGTCGGCCGGGGCAGGGTATGACCTGATTTCGCGCGGACCTTCGATGTTCATCCTGGATGGCGCGCCCGCCGAGGGCAAGAGCGTCGCCGAACTGGAAACGGCAATCCGCGAGCAGATCGAGAAGATCAAGCGGGATGGCGTGACCGAGGAGGAGCTGCAACGCGTCAAGGCGCAGGTGATCGCGGCCCAGGTCTATCAGCGCGACTCGATGTTCTACCAGGCGATGCTGATCGGCGAGGTGGAAACCGCCGGGCTGCCCCTGAACACGCTGGAAACGCGCCTGGAAAAACTCAAGGCGGTAACCGCCGGACAGGTGCAGGAAGTGGCGCGGAAATACCTGGTCGACGACCACCTGACGGTGGCGGTGCTCGATCCGCAACCGCTGGATGGCGCGAAGCCGGTGAAACCTGCGATGGGAGGGCGTCATGCGAACTGATATCGAATTGACATTATTATCCAGCATGGCGTGTTCCATGATGCGGTTAAAAAAATATTTCACCGCAAAGGACGCGAAGGTACGCGAGGTAACCCATGATTTTTGCTTTCCTTTGCGCACCCTTGCGTCCTTTGCGGTGAAAAGGTTTGGACTTGTTGGCCTGCTATGCTTTATCACCGCAGCCCAGGCCGCCTTGCCGATCCAGCACTGGCAGATGGACAACGGCGTGCGCGTGGTTTTTGTCGAGAATCACGATCTGCCGTTGCTGGATGTCAGCGTCGAATTTCCCGCGGGCAGCAGCCGGGACGACAAGTCCAGGCCGGGTCTGGCGAGCATGACGCATCATCTGCTGACCTTGGGCGCAGGCGGGATGAGCGAGGAGGAAATTTCCCGCCGCATGGCCGATATCGGTGCCAGTCTGGGCGGAAGTTTCGACCAGGACCGGGCAGGGCTGCGCCTGCGCACCTTGAGCAGCGAGCGGGAACGCGACCAGGCCCTGGAGATTATGGCCAAGTCGCTGCAATCCCCGGACTTCCCCGAGGCGGTACTGGAGCGGGAGAAAACCCGATCCATCGCCGAACTCAAGGAAGCCATGACCCAGCCGGAGTTCGTCGCCGGGCGGGCCTTCAATTCGATGATCTATGGAGCCCATCCTTATGGGTTGTCCTCTACGGTCGAGCCGGAATCGATCGCCGCCTTGCGGCGCGAAGAGCTGGTCGGTTTTTATCGCGCCCATTACCGTGCCGATCATGCCGTGATCGCTCTGATCGGGGATGTCACCACGGCCCAGGCAAGGGAAATCGCCGCTCGGCTGACTTCCTCCCTGCCACGCGCCGAGGGCGAACCGCAGCCTTTGCCGGCGGTGGACATGCCCAAGGGGGAAACGCGCAAAATCGCCCATCCCGCCACGCAAAGCCACATCCTCATCGGGCAGCCGGGCATGACGCGCAACGACCCGGACTATTTCCCGCTTTATGTCGGCAACTATGTGCTGGGCGGCGGTGGCTTCGCTTCGCGCCTGATCGAGGAGGTGCGGCAGAAACGCGGTCTGGTTTACAGTGTGCACAGCTATTTCATTCCGCTGCAACAGCGCGGACCGTTCGAGATTGGTTTGCAGACCAAGCGCGAGCAGGCGGACGAGGCGCTGGCAGTGGTGCGCAAGACGCTGGGGGATTTTATCGCCAAGGGGCCGACCGAGGACGAGCTGAAGCGGGCCAAACAGAATCTGGTGGGCGGCTTCCCGCTGAGGATCGACAGCAACAGGAAGATCCTCGATTACCTGGCCGTGATCGGGTTTTACCGGCTGCCGCTTTCCTACCTGGACGATTTCACCGGCAAGGTTGAAAAAGTGACGGTTGCCCAAATCAGGGATGCTTTTACCCGCCGCATTCAGCCAGACAACATGGCGACCGTGGTGGTTGGAGCGGACTAAACCCTAGAAAAAGATTAACCACGAATTTACACGAATAAAACACGAATGCTCACGAATAATCAAATGGTTAGCGAAATTCACTCTGTTTACCTGTTTGGTGAGACGATATTTGTTGTTAACTATTCGTGTTCATTCGTGAACATTCGTGTCATTCGTGGTATGTACGGTTTTTAGTAACCCATGGCACAGCAGAGCAAGGTCAGGATCATCGCCGGCGAATGGCGCGGCCGCCTGATCGATTTTCCTCAGGCAGAAGGCTTGCGCCCGACTCCGGACCGGGTGCGGGAAACCTTGTTCAACTGGCTCGGGCAAACACTGGGCGGCAAGACCTGTCTTGATCTGTTTGCCGGCAGCGGGGCGCTGGGGTTCGAGGCGCTTTCACGCGGTGCGCGGCGGGTGGTGATGGTTGAACAGAACCCGCAGGTGTTGAAGGCCTTGCAGGAAAATGCGCGCAAACTCGGTGCTAACGGGCATGGCAAGAATGCCGCCACTGAAGATAAAACCCGTCATGCCCGTTTCCCTCACCCCAACCCTCTCCCGCAAGCGGGAGAGGGGGCAAACGTGAAGGGCGCTGGTTTTAATCGACTGGATCTGGTGGCGGGGGATGGGTTAAAAGCCCTCTCCCGTGAAGGGAAAACGTTCGATGTGATTTTTCTCGACCCACCTTTCCACCACGGGATTTTACCGTTATTATTGCCGCTTCTTTCTGACCGGCTCGCGCCAGACGGCTTGGTTTACGCCGAAACCGAGCAGGCGCTTGAACCGGGTGAAGGATGGGAGGTCTGGCGCAGCGGCCGGGCGGGCAAGGTGTTTTACTGTTTGCTGAAGCGAAAAACTGAAGGTCCTTGATGGCGCTTAGAGCGGTTTACCCCGGAACGTTCGACCCGATTACCCTCGGCCATGAGGACCTGGTGCGGCGCGCTATTCGCCTGTTCGACGAGGTGATCGTCGCGGTGGCGGACAGCCAGAGCAAGAAGCCCTATTTTACCGTGGAAGAGCGGGTGGAGATGGCGAGGGAAGTGCTGGCCGATGTGCCCAAAGTCACGGTGGTGGGGTTTTCCGGGCTGCTGATGAATTTCTTGCGCGAGCACGATGCGCGCATCGTGCTGCGCGGCTTGCGCGCGGTTTCGGATTTTGAATACGAGTTTCAGCTGGCGGGAATGAACCGGAGCCTGTATCCCGAGGTCGAAACGGTATTCCTGACACCATCGGATCAGTACATGTTCATTTCGGCCGGCATGGTCAGGGAGATTGCGCTGCTGGGCGGGGATGTCAGCCAGTTCGTGCAACCCTCGGTCAAGGCGAGGCTGCAACACAAAATTTTTTCTTAATATTGTAGAAGGAAACTGCTATGGCTTTGATGATTACCGACGAATGCATCAACTGCGACGTGTGCGAACCCGAATGCCCGAACGGTGCAATTTCACAGGGCGATGAGATCTACGTGATCGACCCCGCCCTGTGCACCGAGTGCGTCGGGCATTACGACGAGCCGCAGTGCATCAGCGTTTGCCCGGTGGATTGCATTATTGTTAATCCCGAACATGCTGAATCCAAGGAAGCGCTGCAGGCCAAGTACGAGGCGCTTCAAGCCCAGGGTTAATTCAAACCTGGGTCTGGACGAAAAAACGGCGGCATGGAACTCCATGCCGCCGTTTTTTATGGGCGGAAAGCTCAGGCGCTTGCCGCGGCAGGCTGTGTTTCTTGCTCGTAGGCCAGCGAGTTGGCAATGTGCTGCTGCAACAGGGACAAATCCTGCAGCTGCTTGAGGATGCCGTTTTCCATGTGCTGCAGCTCGGTGATCCGGTCTTCCAGGGTGTCGGTCGCCTTGTGGATGCGTTTGATGCTTTCCAGGCGGCGGCGCAAATGG
>JAIOJM010000364.1 GCA_019911785.1 Sulfuricella sp.
CCCGGCGCTGACAATGCGTCATGTCAATTCAACCTAAAAACCGTACACACCACGAATGACACGAATGTTCACGAATGAACACAAATACTTAACTACAAATATCGTCTCACCAAATGTGAAAATCGAGTAGATATTGCCAACCACTTGATTATTCGTGAACATTTGTGGCTTATTCGTGTAAATTCGTGGTTAATTGCTTTTTCTGGGTTCAACTCATTCCTTCTTGGCTTCCAGCTCTTCCCAGCGCGCCAGGGCGGCCAGCAGCGCCTCCTCGATCTCGGCGGTGCGCGCCTGCAGACGTTTCACCTCCTCGGGGTCGGTGCGATAGAGTTCGCCGTCCGCCAGCCTTGCGCCAAGCACGGACTGCTCCTGCTCCAGCGCCTCGATCTGTCCCGGCAAGGTTTCAAGTTCGCGGCTTTCCTTGAAGGAGAGCTTGATTTTTGCCGCCGGCTTTTCCTGCGCCGGCTTCGGTTTGGCGGCAGCGGCTTTCTTCTCCGCTTCCGTGCTCGTTTCATGGCGGGGACGGTAGCGCAGCCAGTCCTCGTAGCCGCCGGCATACTCGGCCAGCCGGCCATCCCCTTCGAAGGCGATGGTCGAAGTCACCACGTTGTCGAGGAAGGTCCGGTCATGGCTGACCAGGAACAGGGTGCCGGAATATTCCAGCAGCAGCTCTTCGAGCAGCTCCAGGGTTTCGATGTCGAGATCGTTGGTCGGTTCGTCCAGCACCAGCACGTTGGCGGGGCGGGTGAACAGGCGCGCCAGCAGCAGGCGGTTTCGCTCGCCACCGCTGAGTGAAGAAACCTTGGCGCGCGCCCGCTGCGGCGGAAAGAGGAAATCGCCGAGATAGCTGATGACGTGTTTCTTCACCTCGCCGATTTCAACGAAGTCGTTACCCTGGCTGATGGTGTCGATCAGGGTCGCCTCCTCGTTGAGCTGCTCGCGCATCTGGTCGAAATAGGCCACGGCGAGCTTGGTGCCGCTTTTTACCGTGCCGGAATCGGGCTGCAGCTCGCCCAGGATGAGCTTGAGCAGGGTAGTTTTCCCGGCGCCGTTCGGCCCGATCAGGCCGATGCGGTCGCCGCGCATGATGCGCGTGGAGAAATCGCGGATCACGGTCTTGTCGCCGAAGGATTTGGTGACGTGCTCCAGTTCCGCCACCAGCTTGCCGGAGCGGTCGCCTGCATCGAGCGCCAGCCGGGCCTTACCGGTCTGGTTGATGCGCGCGGTATGTTCGCGGCGCAGCTGCTCCAGTTGCCGCACCCGGCCTTCGTTGCGGGTACGCCGGGCTTTGATGCCTTGGCGTATCCACACCTCTTCCTGGGCCAGGACCTTGTCGAATTTTGCGTTCAGGACCTCTTCGGCTTCGAGCATCTCCTGCTTTCTGCGCTGAAAAGCGGAGAAATTGCCGGGAAAACTCGCCAGCTGCCCGCGGTCCAGCTCGATGATACGGGTGGCGACGTTGTCGAGAAAGCGCCGGTCGTGGGTGACGAACAGCACGCCGCCGGCATAAGACTTGAGCAGCTCTTCCAGCCACTCGATGGCAGCCAGGTCGAGGTGGTTGGTGGGCTCGTCCAGCACCAGCACGTCCGGCTCGGCGACCAGCGCCCGGGCCAGCGCAACGCGCTTCTTCCAGCCGCCGGAAAGCGATGAAACCAGCGCATCCTCGGGCAGCGCCAGGCGGCTCATCACCGCGTCGATACGGCTTTGCTGGCGCCAGCCGTCGCGCGCCTCCAGTTCGGTCTGCAACACCTGCATGCGCTCCAGCAGCGCATCGGTATCCGCGCCCTCCTCCCCCAGCGCATGGGAAACGGCATGGTAGTCGATCAGCAGCTGGCTCAAGCCCACCAGTCCCTCCGCCACCGCCTCGAACACGGTGTGGCCGGGATCGAGCTGCGGCTCCTGGGGCACATAGGCCAGATTCAGCCCGGGCGCGCGCCATACCTTGCCGTCGTCGGGCGTGGCCACGCCGGCGATGATTTTCAGCAGGCTGGACTTGCCGCCGCCGTTGCGACCGATCAGGCCCACCCGCTCGCCGGTGTCGAGCTGCAAATCCGCCTGATCCAGCAAGGGATGGTGGCCATAGGCGAGGGAAAGTTTTTCCAGGGTGATGACGGGCATAATTGAATAGCGGGGCGATTTTAACGAAAGGCGGATTTTACACTGTGCGGGTCGAGCCGGGCGATTTAACCAGAAAACTTCCTCACCGCAGAGGACGCCGGATAATTCAATGGCTTAGTGGCATCCCCATTTCTGCCGCCCGAGCGGCTAAAAAGGGCTTTTCAGGCCTGAACAGGCTAACGATTTCTTCTGCCGGAACCGGGCGACTTAAATGGTACCCCTGGTATTCGTCGCATTTCTGCACACCCAGGAATTCAAGCTGATCCCCGGTTTCCACGCCTTCGGCGATCACGCTCAGGCCCAGGCTGCGCCCCAGGCTGATGACGGCCACGGCGATTGCCGCATCGTTCGAATCGGTAATGATGTCCCGCACGAAAGATCGGTCGATCTTGAGGCGGTCGATCGGAAAGCGCTTGAGGTAGCTGAGCGAGGAATAGCCGGTGCCGAAGTCGTCGATTGCCACCAGCACGCCGCGACTCTTGAGGTGTCCCAGTATCATGCTGGTCTTGCTGGTGTTTTCCATCAGCAAGCCCTCAGTCAGCTCAAGCTCCAGCAGATTGGGGCTGATCCCCGTTTCCCGCAAAATGCTGTCGATCAGTTCCACCAGGTTATCCTGGCGGAACTGACGCGCGGATAAATTCACCGCCATGCGCAGGGGGGGCAGCCCGGCATCCTGCCAGGCCCGGCACTGGGCGCAGGCGGTGCGCAGCACCCACTCGCCGACGGGGATGATCAGATTGTTCTCTTCCAGCAATGGGATAAACTCATTCGGCAGAACCAGGCCCCGCTCGGGATGGTTCCAGCGCAGCAGCGCTTCCACGCCGATCACCCGCCCACTTTTTATGTCCACCTGGGGCTGGTAGTAGAGGGCAAACTCTTTTCTCTCCATGGCTCGCCGCAACGCGCCTTCCATGGCAAAGCGCTCAATTGCGAGCGCATTCATGTCCGTGGTGTAGAAACGGAAATGATTGCGGCCATATTCCTTGGCACTGTACATCGCGGCATCGGCATTCTTGAGCAGGCTATCGCTGTCGTGGCCGTCCATGGGGCAGATGGTGATCCCCATGCTGGGCGTGACATAAATCTCCTGGCTGGAGAGCGCAAAGGGCAGGGAAAAAATATCCACGATTTTCTGTGCGATCAACGCAATTTCTTCAATCTCCGACACCCCTTCCAGAACAATGGCAAATTCGTCACCGCCAATCCGCGCCAGGGTGTCATCCTCCAGCACGCAGTGGCGAAGGCGATCCGCGATATCCTGTAGCAGCAGGTCGCCATGGGTGTGCCCAAGGGTATCGTTAATGTTCTTGAAATTGTCTATGTCGAGCAGCAGCACCGCGACCATCCGGTGGCTGCGGGCAGACCGGCTGATCGCATGCCCAAGGCGGTCGAGAAACAGGAAGCGGTTCGGCAGTCCCGTCAGCACATCGAAGTGGGTCAGCTGGACCAGGTTCTGTTCCGCCTCTTTATGGGTGCGAAGTGTTTTTTCCAGGTGCAGGGATTTTTCCGCCAGCAGCTTCTCGGTTTCCCGCAGTTCGCTGATTAGACGATAGATGAAGGCGGTCACCGTGATGGAAACGATGCAAGCGGTTACCAGCCCGGTAAGCAGGTAATCGCCCGCAATCTCTCCCTTGAGGATCAGGCTCATCGCCGACACGACCGCCTCTGTCAGCAAGACAGAAGCGGTCACCGGCAGCACCATGAATTCAAGCAGGCGGGCTACTTTGAGCCGCGCCAATAGACGGTCAGCTAGCTTAATTTGTTCCACCGGTTACCCGACTTTCAAAGAGAGGGATTCCCTTCGTGAGCAAAAGTTTTTTCATGTACGGATTGGCATGATACGCAGCGCGCAGCAGTCGGGTAAGCCCTTAACCGCTCAAGCGGAATATCCGCTCCGCAGTCAGCACAGGCGCCATAATTCCCTGCGGCGAGACGCTTGAGCGTCGCCTCGATAGCACGCACCTCGACGACTTGCCGGTCGACCATCGCAGCATCCAGGTCGGCCAGCATGTCGGCCACCGACTCATCCCCCAGATCGGGGACACGCCCGGCCAGATCAACATAATGCTGCTCACCCGAACGAGCCAGCTCGTCACGGATTTCTTCAAGCAGTAGCTGGCGGCGCTTCTCCAGGCTCTGCTTGAGCTGCGCAGCTTCGTCAGCAGTAAAAGCGG
>JAIOJM010000365.1 GCA_019911785.1 Sulfuricella sp.
CATAGACCTCGCCACCGGCAATGAAGCAGTACGGCTGGTCGAAGTGTCCGGCATCATGCTGGCCGATGCCGGAGTTGCCGGGCTGCAGATCGAGAATGTTCTGGCGGCGGCCGGAGCGGCATGGGCACTCGGCCTGCCTCCGGAACTGATCCGCGCCGGGATAGAAACCTTTAGGTCCGACCAATAAACATCCTGCCGCGGCAAAGAGTGCCGGGTAAACGGGGAAACAAAATGGAAGTATCACGCATCCGGGCGTTACGCGGCCCCAACCTGTGGAGCAGGCGAACGGCGATTGAAGCCATTGTGACATGCAGTGAATGTCTGATCGGGGATATGCCCGACTTCGAAGCCAGACTGCGCGTACGGTTCCCGGAAATCGGCTCCTTGAAGCCTGCGGGTCACGAAGAATCCATTTCCATGGCGCACGCCCTGGAGTTCGCCGCTCTTGGGCTGCAAGTGCAGGCCGGATGTCCGGTGACCTTCAGCCGCACTGCAGCAACAACTGAGCCAGGGGTATTTCAGGTCGTGGTCGAATATAGCGAGGAGCAGGTAGGCCGGCTCGCGTTCGAGCTCGCGCAAACGCTGTGCCGCGCAGCCGTGAACGACACACCCTTCGACCTCGCCGATGCGCTGGCGCGCTTGCGCGAGCTGGATGAGGACGAGCGCCTCGGACCCAGCACCGGGGCCATCGTTCAGGCCGCGGTGACACGCGGCATCCCTTATCGGCGCATGACTTCGGGCAGCATGGTGCAGTTCGGCTGGGGCAGCCGGCAGCGCCGCATCCAGGCTGCCGAGACAGACCGTACCAGCGCCATTTCCGAGGCCATCGCCCAGGACAAGGAACTGACCAAGATATTGCTCGATGCCGCCGGGGTGCCGATACCCCACGGGCGGCCCGTGTCGGATGCCGAAGATGCCTGGGTGGCAGCCTGCGAGATCGGCGGGCCGGTGGTGATAAAACCCCAGGACGGCAATCAGGGCAAAGGCGTCGCCGTCAATATCGAGACCTATGAACGCGTGCTGGCAGCCTATGCCGCCTCTGCCGAAGTCAGCTCCGAGATCATGGTTGAACGCTATATTCCCGGCTATGACTTCCGCCTGCTGGTGGTGGGAAATCATCTCGTCGCAGCGGCGCGCCGCGACCCTCCCCAGGTGATCGGCGACGGCGTTCATACCGTCCGCGAACTTGTCGATCAGGTCAACAGCGATCCCCTGCGCGGCGAGGGACATGCCACCTCGCTCACCAAAATCCACTTCGACGACATCGCCCTGGCGACGCTCGCCAAACAGGGCCACGCCGCGGATTCAGTGCCCACCAAGGGCGCGCGCGTGGTGCTGCGGAACAACGCCAACCTGAGCACGGGCGGATCGGCGACCGATGTGACCGACGATGTTCACCCGGAACTGGCGGCACGCGCCGTCACAGCGGCCCAGATGATCGGGCTCGACATCTGCGGCGTAGACGTGGTGTGCGACAGCGTGCACCGGTCGCTTGAGGAGCAAGGCGGCGCCGTCATCGAAGTCAACGCCGCTCCGGGCCTGCGCATGCACCTCGCGCCCTCGTTCGGCAAGGGGCGCGCAGTCGGCGAGGCGATCATCGCCAGCATGTTCGCCGAAGGTGAAGACGGCCGCATCCCGGTGGTGGCGGTTGCCGGCACCAATGGAAAGACCACCACCGTGCGCCTGATCTCTCACCTGCTCGGTGAGAAGGGTTTGCGCGTTGGCATGACCAACTCGGACGGCGTCTACATCCAGGGACGGCGCATCGACAGCGGCGACTGTAGCGGACCCAAGAGCGCCCGCACCGTGCTGCGCCATCCCGATGTCGATGCCGCCGTGCTCGAGACCGCGCGGGGGGGCGTGTTGCGCGAGGGGCTGGCATTCGACCGCTGCAACGTGGCGGTAGTCACCAACATCGGCATGGGGGATCACCTTGGCCTCAGTTACATCAGCACGGTCGAAGATCTGGCCGTGGTGAAACGGGTCATCGTCGAGAACGTTGCGCCTGGCGGCGTTGCGGTGCTCAACGCGGCAGACCCGATCGTGGTGAAGATGGCCGAAGCCTGCCCAGGCTCGGTGACATTCTTCGCCGGCGACCCGCATCATCCGGTTATGGCCACTCACCATGCGCGCGGCCTGCGTGTGGTGTATGTGGACGGAGACGCCATCGTGGCCGCCGAGGGCAGCTTCGAGCACCGCATCGCACTGGCTCAGATTCCTCTCACCCGGAATGGCTCGATCGGCTTCCAGGTCGAGAACGCGATGGCAGCGATCGCCGCCGGCTGGGCACTGGGCCTGGACTGGGAAACACTGCACGCCGGACTTGCCTCGTTTGTAAGCGATGCGGCTACCGTGCCCGGGCGCTTCAACCTGTTCGACTACCGCGGCGCCACCCTGATCGCGGACTACGGGCACAACCCGGATGCCATCCAGGCGCTGGTGAAGGCCATCGAGCACATGCCGGCGAAGCGGCGTGTGGCGGTAATCAGCGGCGCGGGCGACCGGCGCAATGAAGACATCAGCCAACAAACCCAGATTCTGGGGGAGGCTTTCGACACGGTGATCCTGTATCAGGATCAGTGCCAGCGCGGACGGGCCGACGGTGAAGTGCTGGCGCTTTTGCAGCAGGGCCTGGAGCAAGCCAGCCGTGCCACCGCGATCGAGGAAATCCGTGGCGAATTCCTCGCCATCGACACCGCCCTGGCGCGCCTCGAACCCGGTGACCTGTGCCTGATCCTCATCGACGAGGTAGATGCCGCGCTGGCCCATATCGCGAAACGGATAGCTGAGGGCTGAGGGCGAGGATTTTACTCAGGACTCAGCACTTTCCGCTCAGAGGCGGTGAAGAAATGCCTGAACCCTACCGCAGAGGCGCGGAGGCGCAGAGAAAATTCAGAGTGAACCTATTGTTCTCAATAGTTTTTCTCTGCGAGGCTCTGCGCCTCCGCGCCTCTGCGGTGAGTTGTCGATTTTTTTTACAATCTCTCAGGACTGTTATTTCCCAGGCCCCTCGCCCCACAATAGCTTGTGCAACTGGATTTGCAGCCGCACCGGCAGGTTGTCGCGCAGCATCCATTCCGCCAGCCTGGCTGGCTCAAGCTGGCCCTGGGCGGCTGAAAGCAGCACCGGGCAGCGGTCGGCAACGCGCTTCTCGCTCAGCACCTGTTTCGCCCACAGGTAATCCTCTTCGCCGCATAGCACGAATTTCACTTCGTCCTGCGGTGTCAGCAGTTCCAGATTTTTCCAGCGGTTTTTCCCGGCCTCGCCCGAACCTGGCGTTTTGATGTCCAGTATCCTGGAAACACGGGGATCAACCCTGGAAATATCCATCGCCCCCCCGGTTTCCAGCGAAACCGAATAGCCCGCGTCGCAAAGCTGCTGCAACAACAACAGGCAATTC
>JAIOJM010000045.1 GCA_019911785.1 Sulfuricella sp.
GATGTCCGGATCCTGCCGCATCAGGGTGCGCACGCCGCTGGCGAAATCCAGGCCGATGTTGTGCTGCACCTGCATCTGGTTGAACTGGGGCGAGATCATCTCGATCGGGTCTTCGATGGTGCAGACGTTGACTTCCGGCACCGCCAGCTGGCGCAGGGCGGAATACAGGGTGGTGGTCTTGCCCGAGCCGGTCGGGCCGGTGACCAGGATGATGCCGTTGGGCTGGCCGGTCATCTGGTTCCAGCGCGCCACGTCCTCGTCGGAGAAGCCCATTTCCTTGAAGTTCTGCGCGATGACTTCGGGATTGAAGATGCGCATCACCATCTTCTCGCCGAAGGCGGTCGGCATGGTGGAGAGGCGCAGCTCGATTTCGTCGCCATCCGGGGAACGCGTCTTGATGCGGCCGTCCAGCGGGCGCCGCTTCTCGACGATGTCCATCCGCCCGAGGCCCTTGAGGCGGCTGGTCACCGCGCCCATTACCGCAAGCGGAATCTGGTAGACGTGGTGCATCACGCCGTCGATGCGGAAGCGCACATCGCCGTAGTCGCGCCGCGGCTCGAGATGGATGTCGGAAGCGCGCTGATCGAAAGCGTATTGCAGCAGCCAGTCGACGATGTGGACGACATGCTGGTCGTTGGCATCGAGGTTGCCGGTACGCCCCATCTCCACCAGCTGCTCGAAGTTGGAAAGGCCGCCGCCGAAGGCTGAACTCTGCGACTGCGAGGCCTTCTTTACCGAACGCGCCAGGCTGTAGAACTCGGCAAGGTAGCGCTGGATATCCAGCGGATTGGCGACGACACGTTTGATGTCGAGGCGCAGGATCGGAGCCAGCTCCTTTTCCCACTCGTTCAGGAAAGGCTCGGCCGTGGCCACCACCACCTCGCGCGAAGTGACTTCGACCGGCAGGATGCGGAAGCGCGCCGCATACGTATCCGACACGATGTTGGTGACGGCGGTCACATCGATCTTGAGAGGGTCGATGTGGTAGTAGGGCAGCTTGACCCAGTCTGCCAGCCATTCGGTCAAAGCCTCAAGATTAAGCAGCTTGTGCGGGGGCTTGGCCGATTTCCATTTCTGCTCGGCGATCTGCACCAGCGGATGAACCTCGCCCCGAGCCCCTCGCGCCGGCAACAACAGATTGGCGGCATCCGCCTTTTCAATCAGGCCGTCGGCGATCATCGCCTCGACCAGTTCGCGCAAGCTGAGCTTGTGGTCGGTTGGCTTGGACGCGGCTTTATTGGTCATTAGCGCCGTTCCACCTGCGACACGTCGCGCACCGCGCCCCGCGCCGCGCTGGTGGTCATCGCCGCATACGCCCGCAATGCCGCCGAGACGATACGGTTACGGTTTTCCGGCTGCCATGCCTTGGCACCCTTTTCTTCCATCAGTGCACGGCGGTGCGAGAGCTCTTCCCACGACACCATCAGGTTGATGGTGCGATTCGGGATGTCGATCTCGATGCTGTCGCCTTCCTCGATCAGGCCGATGGCGCCGCCTTCCGCCGCCTCCGGCGAAGCGTGGCCGATGGACAGGCCGGAGGTGCCGCCGGAGAAGCGCCCGTCGGTGAGCAGGGCGCAGGATTTGCCCAGCCCTTTCGATTTCAGGTAGCTGGTGGGGTAAAGCATTTCCTGCATCCCCGGACCGCCGCGCGGCCCTTCGTAGCGGATCACCACGACATCGCCGGCGACGACCTTGTCGGCGAGGATGCCCTCCACCGCGTCGTCCTGGCTTTCGAAAATGCGGGCGCGGCCATTGAATTTGAGGATGCTCTCGTCCACCCCGGCGGTTTTGACGATGCAACCGTCCTCGGCGATGTTGCCATAGAGCACGGCCAGGCCGCCGTCCTGGGAATAGGCATGAGCCTTGTCGCGGATGCAGCCTTTTGCGCGGTCGATGTCGAGATCCGGATAACGCTTGTCCTGGCTGAAAGCGGTCTGGCTCGGCACGCCGCCGGGTGCGGCACGATAAAAAGTTTTCACCTTTTCATCCTGGGTGCGCGTTACGTCCCAGTGCTCCAGCGCCTGCCCCATGGTCGGGCTGTGGATGGTTGGCAGATCGCTATGCAGCAGCCCAGCGCGGTTGAGTTCGCCCAGAATGGCCATGATCCCGCCGGCACGGTGCACGTCTTCCATGTGGTAGGTCTGGATGCTGGGCGCCACCTTGCAAAGATGGGGCACCTTGCGCGACATGCGGTCGATGTCCTTCATGGTGAAGTCCACGCCCGCCTCATGGGCCGCCGCCAGAAGGTGCAGGACGGTGTTGGTGGAGCCGCCCATGGCGATATCCAGGGCGACGGCATTCTCGAAGGCCTGGAAGCTCGCGATCGATCGCGGCAGCACGGTCATGTCATCGCGCTCGTAGTGGCTCCTGGCGAGCGCCACGATCAGCCGGCCGGCCTCGAGGAACAGCCGCTTCCTGTCCGCGTGGGTGGCCAACAGCGAGCCGTTGCCGGGCAGCCCGAGGCCGAGCGCCTCGACCAGGCAGTTCATCGAGTTGGCGGTGAACATGCCGGAACAGGAACCGCAGGTAGGGCAGGCGGAACGCTCCATGGTCAGGGTTTCGGCATCGGTGTAATGGGGGTCCACCGCCGCCACCATGGCATCCACCAGGTCGAGGTGCAGCTCCTGTCCATGGATGACCGCCTTGCCTGCCTCCATCGGCCCGCCGGAAACGAAGATCGTCGGGATGTTGAGGCGCAGGGACGCCATCAGCATCCCGGGGGTGATCTTGTCGCAGTTGGAAATGCAGATCAGCGCATCGGCGCAGTGAGCATTGACCATGTATTCGACGCTGTCGGCGATGAGTTCGCGCGAGGGCAGGCTGTAGAGCATTCCGGCGTGGCCCATGGCGATGCCGTCGTCCACCGCGATGGTGTTGAATTCCTTGGCCACGCCGCCGGTCTTCTCGATCTCGCGCGCCACCAGCTGCCCCATGTCCTTGAGGTGGACGTGGCCCGGCACGAACTGGGTAAAGGAATTGGCGATGGCGATGATGGGCTTGCCGAAGTCATTGTCGGTCATGCCGGTGGCGCGCCACAGGGCGCGCGCGCCGGCCATGTTGCGGCCGTGGGTGGAGGTCTTGGAACGGTAGGCGGGCATGGTCGATCCTTGCGAGCAGGGAAAATAAAAAGAGATTAACCTAAAAACGGCGATTAACCACGAATGACACGAATAAAACACGAATGTTCACGAATAGTCATGGCATTGTGCTTTTGCCTGCGCTCACTATCATGGCGAAGCAAAGCAGTTTTGTATTCGTTTGTTTTTATTCGTGTAAATTCGTGAACATTCTTGTCATTCGTGGTTAAACTGCTTTTTCAGGATTAACGTATAATCTGCATTTTAACCGAATTCCTTGCCGCCTCAATGCTGATCCATCCGCAATTCGACCCCGTCGCCCTCCAGCTCGGCCCGCTCGCCATCCGCTGGTACGGCCTGATGTATTTGCTGGCTTTCGCCCTGTTTCTGCTGCTCGGACGGCAGCGCATCAAGGCCGGGCCGCAACCTGGCTGGACCGTCAAGGAGCTGGACGACCTGCTGTTCTACGGGGTGCTGGGCGTGGTGCTGGGCGGCAGGCTGGGTTACGTGCTGTTTTACCAGCCGGCCCATTTCCTTGCCCATCCGCTGGAAATTTTTTCCGTCTGGCAGGGCGGCATGGCCTTCCACGGCGGCTTCCTCGGCGTGCTCGTGGCGATGGTGCTGTTCGCCCGCAGGACCGGAAAAAGCTGGCTCGCCGTCACCGATTTCATCGCCCCGCTGGTGCCGCTCGGCTTGGGCGCCGGGCGCATCGGCAATTTCATCAACGGCGAACTGTGGGGCCGGCCGAGCGATATGCCCTGGGCCGTGGTGTTTCCCCAGATCGATCCGATTCCGCGCCATCCCTCGCAGCTATACCAGTTCGCACTCGAGGGCCTGGCGCTGTTCGCCCTGCTCTGGCTGTTCTCGCGCAAGCCGCGCCCGACCGGCGCCGTGTCCGGCCTGTTCCTGATCGGCTACGGCAGTTTCCGCTTCCTGGCGGAATTCACCCGCGAGCCGGACAACTTCCTCGGCCTCCTGGCGCTCAATCTCAGCATGGGTCAGTGGCTTTCCCTGCCGATGATCGCAGCGGGCATAATCATGCTGCGGTGGGCATACCGAAAAAGCGCTTAACTCGTGGAACAACCACGCAATTATCGCAAGGTTTCATTTTCCCATATCCGAAACTGGATCGCCCACGGCTGGTGGATGTTCCGCCAAACTCAAAACGCCAGCATGGCCTACGCCGGCATCTTCGCGGTGATCGGCGCCATCCTGCTGATCGGCGCGGTCAAGCTGGGCATCGCGCCGATGGCCTATCCGCTGGCGGGCGGCTTCATGCTGGTCGGACCGGCCTTCCTGGCGGGGTTCTTTCATGCTGCCTCCCTGCGCGCACAGCAAAAACCGGTGCGTTTTGCCGATTTCTTCCGCGGCTTCCGGCGCAGCCCGGCGGCGCTGTGGGTGATTTCCGTGGTCTGTGCCTTCCTGTTCCTGGTCTGGCTGACCGATGCTGCCATCGTCTACAGCCTGTATTTCGGAACCGCGCCCATCCTCGGGTCGCTGGAATTGATAGCCGGATTGGAGGAGGGCGGCAGGCTGACGTCCTTCATCCTGTTCTGCTCGCTCACCGGGTCGGTGCTGGCCTTGATGATTTTCGCCATTTCCGCGTTTGCGGTGCCGCTGATCTTCAGTCGCCGCATGGAACTGGCAAAGGCGGTGGGACTCAGTGTGCGCGCGGTTTTCGGAAACTTAGGCGTGATGGTCGCTTGGGGGGTCGTGTTAACTCTCGGAGTGGCCGGATCGATCCTGCTGTTCATGCCCCTGTTCGTGGTGGCGTTCCCGGTGCTGGCATTCGCCAGCGAGCGGGCTTATCGGGATATCTGCACTTGACCCCAACGAGAATCGCCGGCTACTGGAAAGCGGTGGGATGGATGCTGGTGCTGGCGATCATCGCTCTTTCGCTGACGCCGGCCCCGCCTCATTTGAACCTGGATCAAGGCGACAAGCTCGGCCACTTCGCCGCCTATGGCCTGGTGACGCTATGGTTCGCCCAGCCCTACGCAGGGCTGCGCCAAAGGATATGGCTCGCGCTCGGCATGGTGGCGCTGGGCATTGCCATAGAGTATGCCCAGCGCGCCACCGGCTACCGCTCGTTCGAAATCGCCGACATGGCTGCGGACGCGCTCGGCGTTGCAATCGGCTGGCTGGCGGCGCCGCGCCTGCCCAATTTCCTGTCCTGGGCGGAAAAACGCCTGTCCCATTAACATGAACATCGCGAAGCGAGACCTCATCACTCTCCCCCTCTGGGGGAGAGGTAGGAGAGAGGGAACGGACACGGCGAGAAGCAATGTTCATTTCTCGCCATGTCCGTTAGCAGCAGCGCCGCACCCCGTTCCACTTCCTGTCCTGCTCCTGCCTGAAGAAAGCTTTTCGGTCCAGGGACGGCTCATGCGGATGCGCCTCGCTATGGTGGCGCAGGTAGCGCTCGTAGGCGTCGTCGCCGGAAAGGCGGCGGATAAATTGCCAGATTTTGTGCAGCATGTCAGTCCCTCACCCAGTCTTCCACCAGACGCGACGGCTCATGCGCCGATTCGGAGAGCGGCGGCACCGGCTTGCCGCGCAGGTGCCGGGCCGCCACCCGCAGCATGTCGAAAATGACCACCCACAGCACAACGACGAAAAAAATCGTCAGCCAGGCATCGAGCTGCTGGTTAAAGATGAGCTGCGGGGCAAACTTGGCCTTGGCCGCAGGCAAAGCGCCGCTGGCGAGCTTGTCCGCCATGTCGTTGGCGGCGGCGAAAAAGCCGACCCGCACATCGGAACTGAACACCTTCTCCCATGCCGCGCTGGTCGTCACCATGGCCAGCCACGCCAGCGGCACCCCGGTGACCCAGGCGTAGCGAAGCCTGCCGGACTTGACCAGGATGCCGGTCGCCACCGACAGGGCGATCGCCGCCAGCATCTGGTTGGAAATGCCGAACAGTGGCCACAGGATGTTGACGCCGCCATTCGGGTCGATGACGCCGATGTAGAGAAAATAACCCCAGGCGGCAACGATGACGCCGCTGGTGAGCAGCACCGAGGGATACCAGGAGGTCTCTCCCAGTTTAGGTGAGAAATTGCCCAGCATGTCCTGCAGCATGAAGCGGCCGACGCGAGTGCCGGCATCCAGCGTGGTGAGGATGAACACCGCCTCGAACATGATGGCGAAGTGGTACCACATCGAAAGCCACCCCTCACCGAAGGCGCTGCCGAAAATGCTCGCCATCCCCACCGCCAGCGAAGGTGCGCCGCCGGTGCGGGCGAACAGGGTCTTCTCGCCCATCTCCCGGGCCAGGGTTTCCATCTGCTCCACCGTCACCGGAAAGCCCCACGACGAAATCATCGCCACCACCTCCGCCGCCTCCTTGCCCACCACGCCGGCCGGGCTGTTGATCGCGAAAAACACGCCGGGGTCGAGCACCGTGGCGGCGATCATCGCCATGATGGCGACGAAGGATTCCAGCACCATGCCGCCGTAGCCGATCATGCGGATGTCGCGCTCGTTGGCGAGCAGCTTGGGCGTGGTTCCGGACGAGATCAGCGCGTGGAAGCCGGACACCGCGCCGCAGGCGATGGTGATGAACACGAAGGGAAAAACGCTGCCACCGAAAATCGGCCCACTGCCGTCGATGAACTGGGTCAACGCCGGCATCTTGATCTCAGGCCGCATGATGACGATGGCGATCGCCAGCAGGAAAATCGTGCCCAGCTTCAGGAAGGTGGACAGATAATCGCGCGGCGCCAGCAGCAGCCATACCGGCAGGATCGCGGCGAGGAAGCCGTAGCCGATGACCAGCCAGGCCAGGGTCAGCCCCTCGTGGTCGAACAGCGGCCGCAGGGTTTCGCTGTGGTCGATCCAGCCGCCGCCCGCCACCGCGAGCAGCAGCAGGGCGAGACCCAGCAACGAGCCTTCCAGCACCCGGCCGGGGCGGATGTTGCGCATGTACAGGCCGACCAGCACCGCGATCGGGATGGTCGCCGCCACCGTCGAAGTCGCCCACGGGCTGTGCTTCATGGCATTGACCACCACCAGCCCGAGCACCGCGATCAGGATCACCATGATCATCAGCGTGCCCACCAGCGCCGCCGCGCCGCCGACCGGCCCCAGCTCGTCGCGCGCCATCTGGCCCAGGCTGCGCCCGTCGCGGCGGATGGAGAAGAACATGATGGTCATGTCCTGCACGCAGCCGCCCAGCACCGCGCCGACCAGTATCCACAAGGTGCCCGGCAGATAGCCGAACTGCGCCGCCAGCGTCGGCCCGATCAGCGGCCCCGGCCCGGCGATGGCGGCGAAGTGGTGGCCGAACACCACCCACTTGTTGGTCGGCACGAAGTCGCGCCCATTGTCGAGCCGCTCGGCCGGCGTCGCCCGGGTTTCGTCCAGCACCAGCACCTTGGCCGCGATCCAGGCGCTGTAAAAGCGGTAGGCGAGGGCGTAAACGCACGCCGCCGCGGCAATGAACCAGAGGGCGTTGATGCTCTCGCCCCGATTGAGGGCAATACCGCCCACCGCCGCCGCGCCGAGAACCGCCACCAGCAACCAGGCAATCCGCGAAAAAATCGTGCCTTGCATTTCCACCCCCTCAACAGCTCTTTTAAATGGCCTTGATTATAAGGTAATATGCTCGTTCAAACGTGGGCCGATAGCTCAGCTGGGAGAGCGCCGCGTTCGCAATGCGGAGGTCGTGAGTTCGATCCTCATTCGGTCCACCAGTATTCAAAGGTCAGACTTTGCTTTTATGCCTAGAGCCGATTTAATCGTAAGCCTTGTTCGCGCTGGCAGCCAGGGAGATCAGAAGATGTTTCGGTCTACCGTGGAAGCTATAGCGGCGGAAGAGCGTGCAAAACATCACAACCTCCTGGCCGACCGGCTGGAGGAGAATCTGCACGCGGCGAACACTCGCACAAAATTGCCTGAAGTAGTACGAAGCTTCGATGGCGGGCATGGTGGCCTGCTCTACGAGATTGAGCCTCGCCGATCACTTGACTCAATACTGCTCACGCCGGATGTTCACTGTGCCGCTTCCGAGTTGATCGAGGAGCAACAGCGTCGGGATATACTGCGTTCCTATGGCTTGGAGCCGCGCCATAGGGTATTGCTGTCCGGACCGCCTGGAAATGGTAAGACGACATTGGCTGAGGCCATCGCACATGAGCTGATGGTACCGTTGTTTGTAGTGCGTTATGAGGCTGTTATTGGAAGTTTTCTGGGCGAAACGAGCAGCCGATTAAAGCGACTATTCGATTTCGTTCGCACACACCAATGCGTACTGTTTTTTGACGAATTTGACACGCTCGGCAAAGAACGTGGGGATACCCACGAAACAGGGGAGATCAAGCGGGTAGTAAGCTCGCTACTGCTTCAGATTGATGCGTTGCCAAGTCATGTGGTGGTGGTAACCGCCACCAACCACGCGGAACTATTGGATCGGGCAGTCTGGCGACGCTTTCAGCTGCTGTTAGGGTTACCTAGTCCAACGCTCGACCAAAAAACGGCGTGGTTCAATCGCTTCGAGGCAAATCTAGGCACTTCGCTGGGTTTGTCGGCAAGGACTCTGGCGACACGCTTAAAGGCGGCAAGCTTCTCTGATCTGGAGCAGTTCTGCGAGGATGTGCATCGGCGTTATGTTCTGTCACTGCCTAACGGGGATATCCGCGCGGTGATCAAGGATCGTCTGGAGCAATGGAAAAGCCGAGTGTCATCTGGCGCTTAATCCGAAACTAAAAAAGGGCGTCGGATGAGCGAACAACTACCACTTCTCCTCTTTCCGAGACCGAGCGCCACAGATCGAGAAAAACGTCCGCCAGGCTGGCCGCATACTCATCTTCCCTCCCCCGAACGCCAACGTGATCGCTTGGCACCAAAATTCAATACATTGCAATCTGCGTTCGATGCACGCCGCATCCAACTGCAAGCAGCGGCACCCAATGACGATCCTGAGCTCGTAGTGGTTTTCGAAACCATCGGCTCTGTAGACAAATTCATCGGCGCCGTAAAACGTACCCCGGGGCTTGAGTGGCTGCTGGAAGCCGACGAGGTCGACGTCGAGCCAGATGATGACTTTTTCGACGTCAATGAGCACGAGAAACCACTGACAGGACGCCTTTTTTTGTTGGGCACCAACAGACAGGCACTTTCCGAGATTATTAGCCTGTGGAGTCGCTATCAGGCCGATCCCAATGTCAAGCTTGACCATGGGCTTGGGGTTTGGAAAGAGGTCTTCAAGCACCTGCGAGACGTTCGCTTCTGGGGCGTCCATGATCGCGTAGGACATGACATCCTGCAATTCTGGGAGAACCACCTCGCCTGCGGTGATGAAGCGGTACGATTTGAGATCGAGGCGTGGTGCTTTGCGGCCCAAGACAAAAATGATCGAGCCGCTGATGAGATTAACCGTCTGGTGACTGCGCAGGGTGGGCGCGTGCTGCGAAGCGCGCTGATCCCCGATATTGCCTACCATGGGTTTCTCATTGAGATGCCCGCGGAGGGCGTGCGTCGGCTTCTGAGCGACTCGCCTCCCGAGTTGGCACAGTCGGAGCGCGTAATGTTCTTCCGGCCTCGGGGGCAGGCTCTCGCCCGACCTGAAGACGATGACACCCGGCTGCCCAGCACTGACGTACCTATTCGAACAGTGTCAGGCATGCCGGTAGTGGCGATGCTTGATGGCCTACCTCTGCAGAACCACCCGCTGCTGGCAGGAAGACTGACCATCGACGATCCCGACGGATGGGAGGCCACATATGAGGCAAAGGATCGAGTCCACGGGACGGCCATGGCATCGCTTATTGCCTATGGTGAACTGGATGGGCCAAGGGTGCCTCTCGGCAAGCCCATCTACGTCAGACCAATCATGCGCCCCGATCCAGCCGACACCCGGTCACCACGCCAGGAATCTACGCCGAGTGACATACTGTTGATCGATCTTGTGCACCGGGCTGTACGCCGAATATTCGAAGGTGAGGGAGATACTCTGGCAGCCGCGCCGACGGTGAAAGTGATCAACCTCTCCGTCGGCGATCTTCATCGACCCTTTGACAAAGAACTATCGCCATGGGCGCGTCTGCTAGACTGGTTGTCCTACAAATATCAGGTGTTGTTTGTCGTTAGTGCTGGCAACGTGTCGACGGATCTCACACTTGAAACGCCTCGAGAATCCCTGTCCGCCCTGTCATCGGAAGAGCGCAATCGCCTAGCCCTAAGCGCGCACCTGTCAGACTCATTAAATCGCCGACTGTTGACGCCTGCAGAGTCGATCAACGCGCTCACGGTTGGGGCGGTGCACGCGGATGCAGCTAGATTTCCGATCAGTTCAGCCCGCTATGATCTATTCCCCGAGTTTGGCGTTTCGCCATACTCCTGTATCGGTCACGGGTTCCGCAGGGCAGTCAAGCCAGATATAGTCTTGCCGGGAGGTCGTGTACTGCACCGAGAAAAATTGCCGGGAGTACCTGGTGCCACCCAAGTAAACCTGATCAACAGCAATGTGGCACCCGGACACCTTGTGGCAGCGCCGCCAGACCCCAGCGGCAATAATACGAAGTATGCCAGAGGGACAAGCAACTCCGCAGCACTAGCCACTCGCGGAGCCGCACAGGCTCATGCCGTTATTGAGTCATTAAGGGCGGGCAGCCCCTCAGACATTCCAGAACGCTTTGACGGCGTACTCCTTAAAGCAATTCTGGCACATGGGGCCGAGTGGGGTGATTTGGAGAGCCAGATACTCAGCTCGCGCCCGGATATTACTGATTGGCGGAAGAAGCAGGACTTCGTTGCACGACTTGTCGGCTACGGATTAGCAGATATTGACCGTGCGCTTTCGTGTACAGAACAGCGTGCAACATTAATCGGTGTCGGCGAATTGAATGACGGAGATGGGTTGGAATTCCGCGCACCGCTTCCGCCCTGCCTGAGCGCCAAAACAGTCAAGCGTCGCCTTACCGTGACACTTGCGTGGTTTACACCCGTAAATGCGCGTCACGCAAAATACCGTGGAGCAAGGTTGTGGATAAAACCTCCGCACAATGATCTTGATGCATCACGCATGAATTGTGATTGGCATCATGTTCAGCGTGGGACACTACAGCATGAAATATTCGAAGGAGAAAACGCGCTCGCATTTGTGGACGGGGCGGAAATGGTTTTCAAGGTCAACTGTGCCGAAGACGGTGGCAAATTACATGACCCGGTTCAGTTCGCCCTGTGTGTTTCACTTGAAGTGGGAGAGGGTATTGACCTACCGATTTACCAAGAGATTAGAGAGCGGGTGGCGGTGCGAGTTGGATTACATGCCTCTGGGCTATGATTGCGACGGTGATCGCTACCCCTTTGGCGTGCCCAGGCGCTGATCCACTGAAGGCAATCTGCGTGCGAAAGCGGGTTCGGTTGTGAAACACGGGATCGAACTCCATGCCACCAAAATTCGAACCTGCTACGTGCTTGTATCTATGCGCCACAACGGCTTCAAGCTACAATTCCTGGACGGATGCGCACGGATTTACTCTCACTATCGCCGTACACGGTTTCGTGGAGACGCCTCTGCGCCACCAATTCATAAAGGCCAGACTTTGCTCTGGCCTTTTTCTTTTCCGCCGTTGCGTCAGCACTGGCGCGGCTTCCGGCTTTCATGCAACGGGCGGGATAGGCGTCGGGGCGGTTTGCTTGGTGTTCATCGTGGGCTCTGTGATGTGATTGACGACGCTATCATGAACGCGCTGTTCAATCAGGAAGCCAAGCTCCCGGCCATTCATTTCGCATCAAAAGGTAGTCCGCGCTTGCCGGACCTGATAAATTACAACCTTTGCCAGCTCGCGGCCCTGATTCTCGAAGACCTGAAGCGCTACCCGCAATCGGCCATTAGCGATATTCGCCAGCGCATCGGTGGCGAGATTTACCTAAAGCAGGTCAAGCGGGCGCTGGACGCACTGATCGACAAGGGTGATGTGCGCTTTGAAGGCGAAAACCGCTGGCGGCGCTACTGGTTGGCACGATGAGAGGTCTATCGGACATTCAGGGGGATATCCGCGAGACACGGGTGATAGAACCTGGGCGATATACCGTCCTGCCCTCAAAAAATCAAAGACTTCTATCGATCTATTCCTGCAGGGCATGGGCGATAGCAACAACACAGAACAGGGAATCTGAATGCCCACGCTAAACTGGATCGGCAAGGAAGCCGTCGTCAAACACCACAAAGAGGTGCCATTCCGTCTGCTGGAACCGGTGCCGGACTTGTCCTGCGGTGCAGCCGACAGCGGCAACCTGATCGTGCAGGGCGACAACCTGCATGCGCTCAAAGCCCTGTTGCCGCGCTACGCGGGCCAAGTCAAGTGCATCTACATCGACCCGCCGTACAACACCGGCAACGAGGGCTGGGTCTACAACGACAACGTCAACAGCCCGGAAATCCGCCGCTGGCTGGGTGAAGTGGTCGGCAAGGAAGGCGAGACGCTGGATCGGCACGACCGCTGGCTCTCCATGATGTATCCGCGCCTCGTGCTACTGCGACAGTTTTTGCGCGATGACGGGGCAATTTTTGTCTCCATAGACGACAACGAGGTGGCAACACTGCGGCTGTTGATGGATGAGATTTTCGGGGCGAAGAATTTTGTTGCGACGGTCGCGTGGCAACGGCGAATTTCACCAGATGCAAGGCTCGGACTAAGTCAGGCACACGACCACATTGTGGTGTTTGCTAAATCCACAGATTCAATTGAATTTCATTCCATCCCGCTGAGTGGAGATCAAGCAAAAAATTTCAAGAACCCCGACAGCGATCCTCGCGGCGCGTGGACCTCGACTGATTTCACTGCACAAGGCTGGCGACCCAATCAGATGTACGAAATTCGCACACCTTCAGGTTCTGCATATGAGCCTCCTCTGGGGAGATGCTGGGCGAATATCGAGCCTGCTTTTCAAAAACTGCTGACCGAAGGAAGAATGTGGTTTGGCAAGGATGGTAAAGGACGGCCACGCGTAAAGACTTACCTTTCCGAGAGTACAGGCGTTCGTGCATGGACTTGGTGGACAAACCAAGAGTGCGGTCACAATCAGGAGGCGAAAAAGGAAATCAATGAGGTCATCGGGCATGATGTTCCATTCGACACCCCCAAACCGACCCGCCTGATCCAACGCATTCTGCAAATCGCCACCGACAAGGACTCACTGGTTCTGGACAGCTTCGCCGGTTCCGGCACCACAGGCCATGCGGTGCTGAAACAAAACGCGGAAGACGGCGGCAGCCGCCGTTTTATCCTCGTCGAAATGGACGAGGGCATCGCGCAGAACGTCACCGCTGAACGCGTCAAACGAGTTGCCTGCGGCTACACCAAAGACTCCCTCTCCCCCGACCCCTCTCCGGCAAGCGGGCGAGGGGAGAAATGGGTTGAGGGTCTTGGCGGCGACTTCCAGTTCTGCCGCCTGTCTGCCGAGCCCCTGTTCACTGCCGAGGGACAGATACGCGCCGATGTCACCTTCGCCCAATTGGCCGAATTCGTCTGGTTCGCGGAAACCGGCTCCGGCTATATGGGCCAAGGGGATTCACCGCTTCTGGGCGTGCACGAGGGGCGCGGCATCTACCTGCTGTACAACGGCATTCTCAAGGACAAGTCGGTGAGCGGCGGCAATGTGCTCACCGGGCCGGTGTTCGATGTGCTGCCGAAATTTGCCGGCCCCAAAGTGATCTACGCCGCCGCCAACCGCATGGGCGGCCGCGCTGCGCGTGAGGGCATCACCTTCAAGCAAACCCCTTACGCGCTGGATGTGTGAGCCATGACGACATTTGCCGCAAAAACCTACCAGTCGCAAGTACTCGAAAGCGTAGAAGCCTATTTCAAGGCCTGCCACGAACTGCCGTCACCGTCGATTGCCTTCACCGCGACCACGGAGCGACTGTGGGGCCGTGGCAACCCGTACAACCCGCTATCGGGCTTTCCGGCCGATATGCCGTATTTCTGCCTGCGCGTGCCCACCGGTGGTGGCAAGACCTGGCTGGCGGCGAAGAGCGTAGCGCTGGTCAACACGCACCTGCTGCGCTGCGAGCACAGCGTCATCCTGTGGCTGGTGCCGAGCAAGCCGATCCGCGAGCAGACACTGCGCGCCTTGCGCGACCGCCAACACCCCTACCACACCGCGTTGCGCGAAGCCGGCACTATCACCGTTCTCGATCTGGAAGACGCCAAGAGCGTGACTCGCGCCACGCTGGATACGTCGACCACCATCATCGTGGCCACGCGGCAGGCGTTTCAGGTGGAGGAAGAGGAATGCCGCAAGGTGTACCAGTCCAGCGGCGCGTTGATGCACCACTTCGACAATCTGTCGCCAACGCAGCGGGACGAATTGTTGACCGAAGGCGAAGGCTCGGATCGGATCACGCCCTGTTCGCTGGCCAACGTACTGCGTCTGCGGAGGCCATTCGTGGTCGTCGATGAGGCGCACAACAATCGCACCGAACTGGCCTTCGACATGCTGGCGCGCTTCCGCCCCAGCGGGGTGATGGAACTGACCGCCACGCCCGATCTGGAGCGCACCCCAAGCAACGTATTGCACAGCGTATCCGCCGCCGAGTTGAAGGCGGAAGAAATGATCAAGCTGCCGGTGGTGCTCGAAACGGAGCCGAACTGGCAGCAGTGTCTGGCCGATGCCATCGGTCGCCGCGATGCCCTGCACAAGCTGGCCGACGATGAACGTCGGGCGGGAGCGGCCTACTTGCGGCCGCTGGTGCTGATTCAGTCCGAGCCGCGCCGGGCCGGTGTGGATACGCTGGATTTCGAACGCGTGCGCAACGAGCTGATCGCCAACCACGGCATTCCGGCCAACGAAATCATCGTGGCCACCAGCGAGGAAAAGGGGCTGGAGCAGATTGACGCGGATTACAAGCTGGGCATTGCCGACCCAACCTGCCCGGTGAAATTCGTCATCACCCAGAAGGCGCTGGCCGAAGGGTGGGACTGCCCATTTGCCTACATCCTGGTCAGCATGGCTTCGCTGCATTCGGCCACGGCGGTAGAACAGTTGCTCGGGCGCGTGTTGCGTCAACCGGGTGCGAGTCATCGGCAGGCGTGGGCATTGAACCAGTCCTACGCCTTCGTCGTTTCCCGCAACTTTGCCGAAACCGCCAGCGCCTTGCGTGACCGATTGGTGGCTGGGGCGGGCTTCGAGCGGCGCGAGGTAGCCGAGTTTGTGACGGCAGCCAAAGCCGAGCAGTCGCGGCTGGACCTGGAGGGGCACGCAGGGCGCGTTGTCGTTCGGCCGGTGGCGATTACCTTGTCCGAAAAACCCGATCTCAAGAGTGTGCCCAAGCCGATCCGCGACAAGGTGAGTTGGGATGGCAGGCTGAATACGCTCACCATCAGTACACCGCTGACCGAGGATGAGGCCGAAACACTCAAGGCATCGGTCACGTCAGAAACAGCAGCGGCGGCCATTGTTGAAGCCGCCGAAGTCAGCCGTACCACTGCCATCGAATTCTTTCAGACGCCGGCCGAACTGGGGGAGCGCTTCCGCGTACCGCAGCTTGCGTTGCGCGTGCAGGGCGAGCTTCAGTTGTTCGATGACCCTGAGGTGCTGGAGTACCCGTGGGACTTGTCGCCTTACGATGCCGCGCCAACAGCCGACGACTTGAGTGCGCTGGGTGCTGGCCTCAAGGTTTCGGAAGGTGGTGAGATTGATGTGGACGACGCCAGCGGCAAAGTCGTTTCACGCTTTCTGCCCGAACTGCAACGGGACTTGGGCCTGGCATACCAACCTGAAAACTGGGATGAGATTCGCCTCGCCACCTGGCTTTGCCGTAATCTGCCGGAACAATCCCTCACCCATTCGAGCAAGCAAGCCTTCGTGGTCGCGTGGCTGACCGATCTGCTGCGCCGGGATGATGTCACGCTAGCCCGTGCCAACCTGCAGAAATTCCTGATCCGTAATCGCCTTGAGGCGCGTATCCGCGACTTGCGCAAACAGGCGATGGGCAAGGCTTTCCAGCAAACGCTGTTCGGGGATGGCGCTGCGTCACGCGTCGCGGTGACCGACCACTACGCTTTCGAGTTCCACGCGCAAGCCTACGCGCCTAGCCGCGACTACGACGGCCGCTTCGGCCACTTCGACTTCCGCAAGCACTTCTACGGGCGCATTGGCGATTTCGACAGCAAGGAAGAATTCGAATGCGCCTGCTGGCTGGATATTCAAGCTCAGCAGGGGCGTATCCAGTTCTGGGTACGCAATCTCGTTCGGCGCGAGGGAAGCTCCTTCTTCCTGCAGAAAGCGGACGGGCGTTTCTACCCGGATTTTTTGTGCCAGCTACCCGGAACGAATGGCAAGCCAAGGGCCGTACTCGCCGTCGAATACAAGGGCGCGGATCGCTGGACTGCGGTTGAGGATGACCGTTTGATTGGCGGTCTGTGGGCCAATCTGTCCGAGGGGCGCTGCCGGTTCGTGATGGTCAAGGACAAGCGGTGGGATTGGGTTGAGGAATATCTGAAATGACGCCAGATCTGACCCTGACGCCCTCTACTTTCCTCGCTGCGGAGGTGCGGTTCAGATGAGTGATCTAAATCAGCCCCTCTCCCCCGCCGAACTTGATGAACTCGACGATTTCCTCTCTTCGCCGGAGATGGAAGAAATGGCGATGGACGTCTCCACGCTGGAAGGCTATCTGACGGCCATCGTCATCGGCCCACAGACCGTGATGCCATCACGCTGGCTGCCGTGGGTGTGGGACATGGAGAATGGTCAGGCCGAGGCGACTTTTGCCGACATCGATCAGGCAAATCGTGTCATGGGTTTGGTGATGCGATTCATGAACGGGATTGCCCGTACCTTCATGGACGATCCCGCACCGTTTGAGCCCATCTACTGGCGGGGGGTGCACTGGGGCGCCGCCGAGTGGTGCGAGGGATTCATCCTCGGCACCCAATTCGCCGAGGATGCCTGGAGTCTCTTGTGGGTTGGTAAGCCGACGCTGGTCACGCCGTTCATTCGACTCGGTATGGACGACGGCATCGAGATTACGCGCAAGGCGGGGGATGCACAACACTGGATGGAGGCTGTCGAACCGGCCCTTGTCGAGATTCATGCTTTCTGGAAGGAACGACGGGCCAGCCAACCAGCAGGACTGAGCGGCGACGATTTCCATCTTGGCCGCCAGCGGCTTCCTGTCACGAGGGATGCGCCGAAGGTTGGGCGAAACGATCCATGCCCTTGCGGGTCAGGTAAGAAATTCAAGAAGTGCTGCGGGGCAGATGGTGCGCCGGCAACGGTACATTGAGGAGTACGAGATGAAGACACTGCGCCAGTTCGCCACGGGCCAAGCCGCGATTCCTGCTGCTACTGCGTGGTATCTCTCCGATCTCGGCGAGTTTCGCGGCAAGCAGGAACTCTACACGCGCCAGTCGCCCCAGCGTCTGAAGGCCTTGCGCGAGCATGCGATGATTGAGAGTGCCGTGTCATCGAATCGCATCGAGGGCGTCTCCATCGACCCCGGCCGTGTGCGCGATATTCTGGTGGCACCGAAACCGCTGTTTCGCGACCGCGACGAAGAGGAGGTGCGCGGCTATCGCGATGCGCTGGCATGGATTCACGCCGAGGCCGCGACGCTTTCGGTCGACGAGGAAACCATCAAACGCCTGCACGCCATGGCCCGTGGCCAGATTTGGGATGCCGGGCAATACAAGGAGAAAGACGGCGACATCATCGAACGCTACCCGGATGGCAGCGAGCGGGTGCGCTTTCGCACCGTGCCGGCCGCCGAGACTCCGGCACGAAGGGCCGATCTGGTATTGGACTGGCGGCGCTGCCAGGATGAGGGATGGGTGCCGCCAATAATCGCGCTGGCGGCGTTCAATCTGGATTTCCTGTGCATCCACCCGTTCCGCGACGGCAACGGACGGGTCTCGCGCCTGCTATGGCTGCTGCAGAGCTATCAGCTCGGCTACGAGGTCGGCCGTTATGTCAGCCTTGAACGATTAGTCGAGCAGAACAAGGACCGCTACTACGAGACGTTGGAGAAGAGTTCGCAGGGGTGGCACGAGGGCAAGCATGACCCGTGGCCCTACATTAACTATGTCCTGTTTATCCTGAAAACCGCCTACAAGGAATTCGCCGAGCGGGTCGGAGAAACGAAAGCGCCTCGCGGAGCCAAGACCGATCAGATCCTCGCATCGATCCAGCAATTCCCGGGCGAATTCTCGGTCGCCCAACTGGAACTGCGCTGCCCTGGGGTCAGTCGGGATATGGTTCGCCGGGTGCTCCGCGAACGGCAAGCGGCAGGCGAGATCGAATGCCTGGGACGTGGCCCGGCGGCGAAGTGGCTGAAGAAAGGGTAATTACCCTTTAGCAAGGGCAATAAAGAGGGTAATAACAAGTGCCGGGTCTACGGCGCAGGCATCACCTCTTTCAGCCCACCTTGTTTGATGTAATCCCCGTCCAGAAATCATGATCCTTGCGGAGAAATTCATCGTAAGGGATGTAATGGGAGCCATCGCAAGAGAAGGTAAGGCCGACGAGGCCGTTAAAAATGTTCAGCGTGCCGGAACGCAGGTAGAACATCTCGTCCATGAGACGCAACGTGCGAAAGGCATCCAGCACGCCGCGGACCTGCTCCGCGGGCACCAGCGCTCCGGTCGGGTAGGGAGTGCGGGGGTAGGCAAGGCAGATGTCCGGATCGATCAGGGCTTCGATATCCAGCAGACGATAACGGTAGGGATCCTCCATTACCCAGACAACGGCGCGGCTGCTGGAGAAGTGCAGAATCACGTGAAACACCCCGTGATAGAGCATGAGTTCGGCCACCACGCCCAGCACCGTGTCGACATGCTGGTCCATCTCGCTATCCGAGCGGGTCTGGTGGAATACCGTGCCGCGGATGGAGGGGTCTCCCTTGATCTGGCGCCAGTATCTCGGCTCTTCGTAGAGTTCGCGCGTCAGCGGCAGGTCGCGCAGGCCGAAATAGGCGCCGATGAACCCCAATGCTTCACCTTTAGCGTTGCGCACGATCTGGGTGGCGGTGAGGGAGGGGCGCCGCTCGCGCAGGCTGATGTAGGCATCCGACAGGAAAAAGTCGGTGCTGGCCGTGATTTCGCGCAGGTAGGGCCGCTTGGCCCGATCCCGGCCAAAGCCCTCCAGCAGCCCTTCGTGGCTCACGTTATCGCTGATCTGGATCGCGTTGGCATCCAGCGCATAGAGGTGCTTGCAGTAAGGCAGTTCTTTCAGCGCCTCGCCCAGAATGGCATCAAGTTTTGCCCGATCGCCCCATACCGGAACGCACTCTGCCGCCAGCCGTCGCATGGGCTCCTGCAGCATGCCCACCAGTGATTCACGCTGGTGGGCGATGCTTTCTTGCAATGTTTCCTTCGGGGGCTTCATGTCCAGGCCATCAACAGTTAGGTTCCTTCGAGTCATTCGGTTGCTGCGCGCATTTAACGGTATTCTATGTGATTCTGCTAGACTTGATCAGGGAAATATTCTTTAACGCTCACTGCCGCCACAGGGCATATTACCGATGGAGCCAGTCATGACCACCACCCAAAAAATTCGCAGCATGGCACTGTTCTGCGATTTCGAGAATATCGCTTTGGGCGTGCGCGATGCCAAGTACGAAAAGTTCGATATCAGCAAGGTTCTGGAACGCCTGCTGCTCAAGGGCAGCATCGTGGTAAAAAAAGCCTATTGCGACTGGGACCGGTACAAGGAATTCAAGGCCCCCATGCACGAGGCCTCGTTCGAGCTGATCGAGATTCCCCATGTGCGCCAGTCGGGAAAAAACTCGGCCGACATCCGCATGGTGGTCGACGCTCTCGACCTGTGCTACACCAAGTCCCATGTGGACACCTTCGTCATCATCAGCGGCGATTCTGATTTTTCGCCCCTGGTGAGCAAGTTGCGCGAGAACAACAAGACCGTGATCGGAGTCGGGGTCAAGAACTCCACCTCCGATCTGCTGATCGCCAACTGCGACGAGTTCATCTACTACGATGATCTGGCACGCGAGAACGCCGAGAAGGCGGAGAAAGCCAAGAAACGCACCAGCAAGAAAAAGCCGGCAGCCAAAGGTGCCGCGGAGGCGGCTCCTAAAACCGCACTCCCGGAAGAGGGCGGCAAGTCACAGGAAGCCCTGGACTTGATGATGGAGACGGTGGAGGCCCTGTTTGCGGAGCGCGGCGAAGAGGAAAAAATCTGGGGTTCGATGGTCAAGCAGGCGCTGAAGCGGCGCAAACCGGGCTTCAATGAGAGCTACTACGGCTTTCGCTCGTTCAGCAAGCTGCTTGAGGAAGCTGCCGCGCGCAAGCTGCTGGACGTGGAGCACGACGAGAAGTCGGGCGGGGTCATCATCAAGAATTTCAACCCGGAATATTAGGCGGAATAAACCTGGATTGTCTCACGCCCAATACGCCCCTGTGGGAGCGGCGCCCTCGCCGCGATTTTCGGTTGCATTCGCGCCGGGGGCGGCGCTCCTACATTCACGAGCATTCCAATAGACAATCCCGGTTAAAGGAAAAAACGCATCACAGCTCGATCTGCGTTCCCAGCTCCACCACCCGGTTGGTCGGAATCTTGAAGTAGTTGGAGATGCTGCCGGCGTTGCGCGCCATGCTGATGAACAGCTTTTCCCGCCACAGCGCCATGCCCGGCGCTATCGTCGCGATCAGGGTTTCCCGGCTGATGAAAAAAGAGGTTTCCATCATCTGGAATTCCAATCCGCATTCCTTGCATTGCGTCAGTGTTTTAGGGATGTCTGGCTCGTCCTTGAAGCCGTAACGCACGATCACCCGATAAAAATCGTTGCCCAGCGACTGCACCTCGGCATGATCAATTTCCGGCACATGGGGCACGTCTTCGGTAATGACCGTCAGCAGCATCACCCGCTCGTGCAACACTTTATTATGGATCAGGTTATGCAGCATGGCGTGGGGCACACCGCCAACATTGGCGGTAAGGAAAACCGCCGTGCCGGGCACGCGGAGTGGCGGGTGGGCGGCAATTCCGGCAAGAAATGGATCCAGCGCGATCGCGCCGGTCTGCAACCGTTCGAACAGCAGCGCCCGTCCCCGCTTCCAGGTAGAGAGCAGGGTGAATACCGCAATCGCGACAACCAGGGGGAACCAGCCCCCCTGCGGAATCTTCATGGCGTTGGCGCTGAAAAATGACAAGTCGATGACCAGGAAAAAGGCGGCTACCACCCCACACGCCAACCAGCCCCAGCCCCATAGCGCACGTGCCACCACCACCGCCAGGATGGTGTCGATAGCCATAGTGCCGGTGACCGCAATACCATAAGCGGCGGCGAGGTTGCTGGAGGAGCGGAAGCCCAGCACCAGCGCGATGATCGCCACGAGCAGAGCCCAATTGATCGCCGGCAGATAGACCTGGCCGATTTCCCGCTCCGAAGTATGCTGCACCTCCAGTCGCGGACAGTAACCCAGCTGCATCGCCTGACGGGTGACGGAGAAGGCGCCCGAAATCACGGCCTGCGAAGCGATCACCGTGGCCAGAGTGGCCAGAGCCACCATCGGGTAAAGCGCCCAGGGCGGCGCGAGCAGATAAAACGGATTCTCCACTGCGGCGGGATTGTGGATCATCAGTGCGCCCTGGCCGAAGTAGTTGAGGAGCAGCGCTGGCAGCACGAAAAAGAACCATGCCGTCTTGATCGGCATGCGGCCAAAATGGCCCATGTCGGCATAGAGCGCCTCGCCCCCGGTCACCGCCAGTACCACCGCGCCCAAGGCCAGAAAGCCATACCACTTGTGCTCCACAAAGAACTGGAAGCCGTAGAGCGGGTTCACCGCCTGCAATACCGCCGGTTCATCGAGGATATTGCTGATTCCCAGCAACGCCAGGGTGGCAAACCAGACTATCATCACCGGCCCGAACAGCGCGCCCACGCTGGCGGTACCCTTGCGCTGGAACAGGAACAGCCCCGCCAGCACGATCAGGGTGATCGGGATAACGTAGAGCTCAAGCGCGGGGGTGGCGATCTTCAGTCCCTCCACGGCGGACAGCACCGAGATCGCCGGGGTAATCAGACTATCGCCATAGAACAGCGCGGCGCCGAATATCCCCATCGTCATCAGCAGCCAACGACTGCGCGTGTCTCCGGGCGAGCTTTTAAGCGTCAGCGCCAGCAGCGCCATAATGCCGCCCTCGCCATTGTTGTTGGCGCGCATGATGAAAATCACGTACTTCAGCGAAACCACGATCAGCAGCGCCCACAGCACCAGCGACAGCGCCCCGAGCACATTGTCATGACTGGGTGCAATGCCGTGGGCGCCGTGAAACACTTCCTTCAGGGTGTAAAGCGGGCTGGTGCCGATGTCCCCGAACACCACGCCGATAGCGGCAAGCATCAGTCCGGAGGTTTTGCTCTTGTCGCTTGCGCCCGTTAAGGGTTGTTTTTCGGTTGTACTCGTCACTTGCTATTCCTTGCCTATGGATATGCCCAACAGCGTAGGTTGGGCACGCTGTGCCCAACAAATGGTTTTGGGTTTGTCGGGCACGGAGTGCCCGACCTACGCAGCTTGCTATTCCTTGCCTATGGATATACCCAGTTGCTTCAGCTTGCGGTAGAGATGGGTACGCTCCAGCCCGACGCTTTCCGCCAGGCGGCTCATGTTGCCGCCGACCTTCTTGAGCTGATGCTCGAAATAAATCCGCTCGAACTCGTCGCGCGCCTCGCGTAACGGCTGATCGAGGGGCAGCGCATACTGGGCCGTGGACGGGGAAACGGGGGGGGCGAACTGTCCCAGCACCCGGCTGACGTCCTCGGCAGTAATCTCTTTGGACAGGGCGGTCAGCGTCAGCGTTTTCACTGCGTTGTCGAGCTGCGGCAAATTGCCGGGCCAGCTTTCATCGCGCAGAAGATTCAGCGCCGCTGCGCTGAAATGGCGCGGGGGCGATTGCCCGGTTTCGATCAGCCGCGCCAGCGCCTGCCTGGCGAGATCGGGAATATCCTCGCTGTGTTCGCGCAGGCTGGGCACCGCCAGCGCCAGGCCATTGATCGCCTGAAACAGCCGGGCGTCGAACGCCCCCTCCTCGACCAGATGGGGCAGGGGCATGGACGTGGCGCACACCAGGCGCACACCATACTTTTCCAGCTTGTTCAGGATCAGAGCAAGACCCTTCTGTTCCAGCTTGCCCAAATTTCCGATCTCATCCAGATAGAGCAGGCCATCGCGCGCCTGCTCCAGCAGGCTCATCGGGTCGTCCGCCAGAACGGCCAGGGTTTCCGGCGCAACCCAGGGGGTATTCGAACGATGCAGGTAGCGCGCGCACAATTCCATGCCGGAGCCCGGTTCCCCGGTCAACAGCAGGGGAGAGATCTGGTTGGCCACCTGCGCCAGGCGCATTTTCAATTCGCTGACGGCGGCGCCCGTTCCCAGGCCGGCCAGCGCCTCCCCGTTGCACGGCAGCGGCTCGCCCTTCTTGAGCGCGCGCTCCACGGTGCTCAGCAGCTTTTGCAGGGCGATGGGCTTTTCCAGAAAGTCCGCGGCACCGATGCGCGTCGCCTCCACCGCGGTATCAATGGTGCCGTGACCGGACATCATGATCACCGGCATGGTCAGCAGTCCGTTGCTTTCCCACTCCTTGAGCAGGGTGATGCCGTCGGTGTCCGGCATCCAGATGTCGAGCAGCACCAGGTCAGGGCGTTTCTGGCTGCGGTAGCTGCGCGCCGCGCCGGCATTTTCCGCCAGCGCGACAATGTAGCCCTCGTCATGCAGGATTTCCCTCAGCAGCTCGCGGATGCCGACCTCATCGTCCACCACCAGGATTTCATTGGCTGCCATCTAAGCCGTTTCTCCGCAGGGTAAATAAACGCAGACGCTCGCCCCGTGGGGCTTAATATTTTCGATTTTCATCCTGCCGTGATGCTCCTCGATGATTTTTTTGACCACCGCCAGGCCCAGCCCGGTGCCCTTCGGCTTGGTCGTGACATAAGGCTCGAACAATCGCGCCATGAGCGCTTCGGGAAAACCGCAACCGTTATCCCGGACGGTCAGCCTGACCCAGTTTTCTTCCGCGGCGGTTTCCACCGTAATCTGGGGCTGCTCCGTTTCGGCCAGGGCATCCTGGGCATTTTGCAGCAAATTATGCAGCACCTGGCGCAGCAGGGTCGGATCCCCGGTCACCAGCGGCAAAGCCGGCGCAAGCCGGGTCGAGATGTGCGCGCCGGAGTGCTCGTACAGTGCCAGGATTTCGTACACCAGCTGATTGAGGTCCACCGCCTCCAGATTCAGGCTGGGGGCGCGGGCGTATTCGCCAAAAGCGTTCACCATGCTCTTCAACGCCGTCACCTGATTGACGATGGTTTGCGTCGCCCGCTTCAGCACCTCTGCATCCGGCGCGCTTAATTTTCCCGCAAGCTTGTGCTCGAGCCGCTCGGCCGAGAGCTGGATCGGGGTGAGCGGATTCTTGATTTCGTGCGCCAGGCGACGCGCCACCTCGCCCCATGCCGCATCGCGCTGAGCCTGGAGCAAATGGGTGATGTCGTCGAATACCACGATGAAGTCGTTGCCCACCGCTGCCGGCAGCCGCGTGCCGCGCACCAGCAAGACCTGGTTGCCGTTCCTGCCGGCATATTCCATCTGAGTTTGCCACTCTTTTCCTTCATTGTGGCGAAATTGCGCTTCAACCGCCACAGCGAGCGCCTTCAGCGCTTCGTCATTAAGCGCCCACTTGTAGAGCCGGCGTTTGCTCAGAACGGATGCATCCACCCCCAGAATTTCCGCGGCGGCAGGGTTGATGGTCTTGAGGCTGAGATTTTCGTCAAACGCCAGCACCCCGCTCGACAAGTGCGCCAGGATGCTTTCCAGGTAAGCTTTCGCCGTTTCCAGCTGGCGCTGGTTGAGCTCGACCACTGCGCGCGCCTCCGCCAACTGGCGGGTCATGTCGTTGAACGACTGCATCAGGGAGCCCAGCTCGTCCCGGCTATGAACCGCCGGCATGATGCTGAAATCCCCCGAGGCGACGGCCTGAGTCCCCTTCGCCAGCAGGCCGAGCGGGGCGGAAAGGCGCGCGCTCAACAGGAAAGCCAGCGCGATCGAGGAAAGCAAGGCAAGCAGCAGCGCCAGCGTCAGGGTCAGGCCGTAGACCCGTTTCATTCCCAGCCGAGATACGGAAAGCTCCTGGTAATCGCGGTACACCGCCTGCACTGTCTCCGCATCCTTGGCCAGCCGCTCCGGAACTGGCTGGAACAGCTGCAATACCCGAATATTTTCCTTCAGGCCCAGCACGTTGACCGGAACAACCACTCGCAAATACAGGCCTTTTCCAGGAATCGACTCGATCGCGGCATAAGGTTGCTGCTGGCGCACCTGGCGCAACAACGAAGGCGCAGGGCGATCAGGTTGCAGGCCAGCGCGCTCGCTGCCGGAAAAAGCGATGAGTGCGCCGCGTGAACTGAATAGCGCCGCCTCCTGCACGCCCGCCTGCTCGCGCAAGTTGTTAAGCAGCGTCAAAGGCTCGTCGACCGGCTGATCCACCAGAGCCAGCGCCATGTATTCCCCTTTTTTATTGAGGTCGCGCACCAGGTTGTCGAGCGCGCTGCGGCCCAGGCTCAGCCCCCCTTCCAGGGCGTTGTCCACGCGCACGTCGAACCAGGTCTCGATACTCTTGCTCAAAAACTGTACCGAAACCCCGTACACCAGTACGCCGGGAAGCACTGCCATCAAGGCAAACATCAGGAGCAGCCTTAACGTCAGCTTCGCACCGAAAACGCGCGCCTTGAGCTTGCGCCGCAGATTCCACAGCTGGTAGAGAACCAGAGCCAGCAGGCACGCCGCCAGCGCGCCGTTAAGGCCCAGCAGCAGGGTGTAATATTGCGAAAATGCAGCGGCGTCGCCGCTGGCGCTGGACAGCAAGTACAGCGCCACCGCGCCGAGGCCCACGCACAGGTAAAGGACGTATTTCATTGCTTCCGCCCCACGCCTGTCAACATCAGGGAGTTACGTTCCAGCGGTGCCATTCCGAATCCAGGTTCCAGTCTTTTGACGCCAGCGCATTCACCTGCAAGGGTTTGGGTAGCTGCGCCAGATCCAGCCTCATGCGCAGGCCGGCTTGATAGACATCCCGTTTTTTCACCAGCGGCGACTTATCCGGCAGCGGCGTTTTGCCGTCAGCCGAAGGCTTGCCGACCACCAGCGCCTTGTCCACCTCCAGAGGCTGGCTGGCTGCCCGCGGTTTCTCTGCCAGCAGCGCTTTTTCAGCGACATGCCATTTTTGCAGGCGTCCAAGTTCGTGCAGGGCCTCGTTCAGGGAGGAAAAGTTCTGGTATTTGGCGTTGTTGGTGAGCTGATATTGGCGCGTCAACGCATGGTAGCTCAAGCGGATATGCTGCTGCGCCGTGACGATGACTTCATCCAGCCAGTACCAGCGCGGCTTCCTGATCTCAAATTCGACGACAAAATTGAGCGGAACCCCCTTGTTCAAAGTCTCTTCAATCGCCGGACGGAGGCCGATTTCCAGGTCGGCATTCAGCGCCAGGATTTCGTCCACCACCCCCAGCTCGGCGGATTTGACCTCGATGCCGTCCGCCTCGGCGACCAAAGATGTCGCCAGGAGCAGGGCCAGAAGAAAAACCCTGGCTGCGGTAAAAAGCTTAGGCTTTGAGCAATAGCGCATAATAAAACCCATCATGCTGGGGGTTGGGCGTTAACTGCCCGTCCTTCGCGGTCGGCAGGGAAAGTGGCAAACATTGGGCATCCTTGTGCCGCACCAGAAATTGGGCGATTTGTTGTTGGTTTTCCTCGGCAAACACCGAGCAGGTGGCATACAGCAATTTACCACCACTGCCCAGGACACGCCACAGGGCATCGAGGATTTCCGCCTGCTGAGCGGCAAATGCCGCAATGTCCGCCTCGCGCCGCAGCCACTTGATGTCCGGGTGACGCCGCACCACCCCCGACGCGCTGCACGGCACATCCGCCAGAATACGCTGAAACGGCTGGCCGTCCCACCACTCCTCCGGCCGGGCTGCATTCCCCGCCAGGCAATGCGCTTCGAGCTTGAGCCGCTGCAAGGTCTGCTCGATTTTTTTCAGCCGCTCCGGGTCCGAATCCAGGGCGGTCAGCTCGATCCTGGCCAGCTCCAGCAGGTGCGCCGCCTTTCCTCCCGGCGCGGCGCAGGCGTCCAGCACCCGCATCCCGTCGGCAACATCGAGCAGCCGGGCCGCGAACTGCGCTCCGGCATCCTGCACCGAAGCCATCCCCTCGCCAAAACCCGGCAGCTTGTCGACGGGAACCGGCTGGTCCAGCAATATCGCGTTTTCTCCGACTTGCCGCCCTTCGATGCCGTGCCGATGCAGCAGGTCGAGATAGGCTTCGGTCGATGTCGCCCGGCCATTCACCCGCAGCGTCATCGGCGGGTGCTGGTTGTTGGTTTCCAGCAGAGTTGCCCAGTCGTCCGGATACTGCCGGCGCAACTTGTCTATCCACCATTGCGGGTGGGAGTAGCGCCCCTCCTCGCTGGCCGCAGCCCGTTCCAGCAAGCTGATACGCTGGCGCAGGAAATTGCGCAACACGGCGTTGACCAGTCCCTTGGCCCAGGGCTTTTTCAGGGCCTCGGCAGCCCTGACGGCATGATCCACCACGGCGTGCTCCGCCGACCTGCTGTATTGCAGTTGATAAAGTGCCACCAGCAGGAGGGCGCGCACCGCCGCATCCTGCACCGGCTTTTGCAACAGAAGGTCGAGAATGGCGTGCAACTGGCCGTAGAAGCGCAGCGTGCCGTAGCTCATGTCCTGGGCGGCGGCGCGCTGCTGCGGGGAGAGCGAGGAATGGCGGGACAGCAGGCCTTGCAAAGCCTGGTTAAGATTTCGCCCAGCCAAGACCTGGGAAACCGCCGTGCTGGCGAGGCGTTGTGATTCGATCAAAATAGTTTTCTAAAAAGGCGATTAACCACGAATGTACACTGATGAAACAACGCGTTGTGTGAATCTTGCCATTCGTCCGGAAGGGGTTTGAAATCAGAAAGGTAACTCATTGATAATCTGTGTACATCCGTGTTAATCCGTGGCTGAACTGCTTTTTGGTTAAATTCGAGTTTCAAACCGGTCGCCCGGCTTCACTGGGTTTCCCGCCAGAAAACTCGATGCCGGCAACCGCTTGCCGCCGGCCCTCTGAAGCTCTTTCAGCAGTAAGGCGCCTTCGCCGCACCTGACCAGAATGCCATCCCTGTCCGCCTGCAGTACTTCTCCGGGAGTGCCCTCGCTCCGCGGTACCGCCTGCGCCTGCCAGATGCGCCAGGTTTCAGCCCCAAGCCGGGCCTGCGCCACCGGAAAAGGATCGTAGGCACGCACTGCGCGGGCAAGCTCGGCGGCGCTTTTGTGCCAGTCGAGCCAACCCTCCGCTTTCGATAGTTTCGCGGCGTAGGTTGCTGCACTGTCGTCCTGGGGTTGGGCTTGCAATGTTCCGAGCTCCATCTGCTTCAGCGCGGAGACGATGCTCGAGGCGCCCAGGACCGCCAGCTTGTCATGCAGGGTTTGCGCCGTATCATCGTCCGTGATCGGCAGCGCGGGGCGCAGCAGCATGCCGCCGGTATCCAGCCCGCTATCCATCTGCATGATGGTAATGCCGGTTTCCGCATCGCCCGCCAGGATCGCGCGCTGGATCGGCGCCGCACCGCGCCAGCGCGGCAGCAGCGAGGCGTGGATATTCAGGCAACCGAAACGGGGGATGGTTAAGACCGCCGTCGGCAGCAACAAGCCATAGGCGGCAACGATCATCGCGTCGGCGTTAACCGCGGCCAGCTGCGCCTGAATTTCGGCATCCTTCAGCGCCGCGGGTTGCAGCACGCTCAGCCCGCGCTGCAACGCCAATTGCTTGACCGGGCTGGGCGTCAGCCTCATGCCGCGCCCGGCGGGGCGGTCCGGCTGGGTCAGCACCAGTGCAATGCCATGCCCCGCATCTATCAGCGCAGCCAAGGCGGCCGCCGCGAATTCCGGCGTGCCGGCGAAAATCAGCCGCATCTTATAAGGTTTCCCGCATCAGCTTCTTCATCTTCTGGCGAATGCGGTTCAACTTCAGCCGTGACAGGTATTCGACGAATACCTTGCCTTTCAAATGATCGATTTCATGCTGTATGCAGATCGCCAGCAACCCTTCCGCCTTCAACGTAAAAGGTTTCCCCTCGATATCCAGCGCTTTCACGGTGACTCTCTCTGCCCGAGTGACATTTTCGTAAATGCCCGGCACGGAAAGACAGCCTTCTTCGTGCTCGGCTTTCCCCTCGCTGGCAATGATTTCCGGGTTGATGAACACCTGCAGGCTGTTCCGCTCCTCGGAAACGTCCATAACAACGACCTGTTTATGCACATTTACCTGGGTTGCAGCGAGGCCGATACCAGGCGCAGCATACATGGTTTCCGCCATATCGGCAGCCAGACAGCGGATTTCCTCGTTCACTTCGACTACGCGAGTAGCCACGGTATGCAGCCGTTCATCCGGATAATGAATGATATTTAATATGGCCATAAGTGCTTGCTTGTTTAATCAATTACCTGCAAAATTTAACCCAACCCCTGAATTCGTCAAGGATTGTAGCGCTCCATTGATGCCGACCGGGAACAACTTACCCTTTAAGGCCCGCTCATGAAAAAGCCTATTTTAGCTCTGATTTTGATTTTCGGCTTAAGTTCGCTCTCCGCAGCCAACGAAATCGCGCTGCAAGACCGCCACCCCGATCGCTACGTCGTGGTCAAGGGCGACACGCTTTGGGGCATTGCGGGAAAGTTCCTCAAGCAGCCCTGGCGCTGGCCCGAAATCTGGAAAATGAACAAGCAGCAGATCAAGAACCCGCACTGGATATATCCAGGCGACATGATCGTACTGGACATGTCCAGCGGTTCGCCGGAATTACGCCTGGTCAAGGGTCTCGAAACGATTAAACTGAGCCCGCGCGTCCGGGTTGAACCCGCGGAAACAGGCGCAATTCCCAGCATTCCGCTGGCGGCGATCGGGCCATTCCTCAGCAAGCCGCTGGTCATTGCGGAAGGCGAGCTCGAAAAGGCGCCCTACATTATCGGCACCGAGGAGAGCCGTGTCATCCTCGGCGCGGGCAATTCCGCCTACGCTCAGTCCATCATGGAAGGTGGGGCGCTGAACTGGCATATTTACCGCCCGGGCAAGGCGCTGGTCGATCCCGATTCCAATGAAACCCTGGGATATGAAGCGGTCTATCTGGGAGACGCCAGAATCACCCGGTTCGGCGCGCCGGCCACGATAAATATCACCAAATCCACCCAGGAAATCAATATCGGCGACCGTTTGGTAGAAATGAAGGAAGATGCGACCAGCGCTTACGTACCCCACGCACCGGAGAAGGCGATCCTCGGCAGGATAGTTTCTGCCTATGGCGGCGTCGCGGAAGTCGGGAGGGGCTCGATTGTCACTCTGAACAAAGGCGGGCAGGATGGTCTCGAAATCGGCCATGTGCTGGCGCTTTACCGACACGGCCGCAGCATCGCACCTGGCGCGCACGACG
The DNA here is from genome assembly GCA_019911785.1 of Sulfuricella sp. The sequence continues at coordinate 30,514 of JAIOJM010000045.1, forward strand.
ACACCTCGCCGGAAACTGTTAAACTGCCCGACGAGCGCTATGGTCTGGTGTTCGTCTTTCGCGTCTTCGAAAAACTGGCCTATGCCCTGGTAATGCAAAGCGAGCGCCCGGTGCAGATACTGGACGATGTGCGCACGCCGTAACCCCTCTCCTTCACCTCCCGCGGAAGGCCGCCCTCTCCCCAACCCTCTCCCGCCTGCGGGAGAGGGGGCAATGGTGAAGGGCGCTTGTTTTGATTTCGATATCGCCTCCTGGGTCGGCCTGAGCCTGATCCCGGGACTGGGTGACGAGTCGTACCGCAAACTGCTGCGCGCCTTCGGTGAACCGAAAGAGATTTACGCCGCATCCTACGCATCCCTGACGGCCGTTGTCGGCAAGGACGTGGCTGAGGGCGTCCGTCGCGGCGTCGACCCGGATCAGCTCGCGCCTCTCTTCGCCTGGCTCGGCAATGAGCAAAACCATGTCGTTACCCTGGCCGATGCCGAATACCCCCAAGCCCTGCTGCAAATCCCCGACCCTCCGCCCCTGCTTTACGTCAAAGGCCGCCTCGATCTTCTGAATCAGCCGGCCGTGGCGGTTGTCGGCAGCCGTAATGCAACGCCACAGGGGAAAATGAATGCCGAATCGTTTTCCCGGAATCTGAGCGACAGCGGGCTGTGCGTCGTCAGCGGGATGGCGCTGGGCATCGACGCGGCTGCACACCGCGGCGGGCTGGACGGTGCGTCCAGCAGCATCGCCGTGGTCGGAACCGGACTGGATATCGTTTACCCCTCTCGCAACCACGCCTTGGCTCACGAACTGGCGCAGCACGGCACCCTGGTTTCCGAATTTCCGCTCGGCACAACCGCAATGGCGCACAACTTTCCGCGCCGCAACCGGATTATCTGCGGCCTGTCTCTCGGCTGCCTGGTGATCGAGGCCGCAATCCGTAGCGGTTCGTTGATCACCGCCCGTTTGGCCGTTGAACAGGGGCGGGATGTTTTCGCCATTCCCGGCTCGATTCACTCCCCCGTTTCAAAAGGCTGCCACGCCCTGATCAAGCAGGGCGCCAAGCTGGTCGAGTGCGCCAACGATATTCTCGATGAACTGAAGTGGCCATCGCCGCAGAACCCTGACACGGCGAACGCGGAGGCCTCCCCGGAGAACGACCGTCATCCGCTGCTGGATGCCTTGGGGTTCGACCCTGTCGGGATCGACGCACTGACGGCGCGCAGCGGCTTGACGAGCGATACCGTTTGCGCCATGCTGTTACAACTTGAATTGGAAGGGCGAATCGCCTGCCTGCCCGGTGGACTTTACCAATTAATCACCTAAACCCACGGATTCCGGCATTAAAACCACTTGAAACCAGCACAATGTTCGATATTTTAGTCTATCTGTTCGAAAATTATTTCGAGGTTAACGTTTACCCCGACGAGGGGACGTTGACCCGTGAGCTCAGCGCGGCAGGCTTCGACCGGGACGAGATCAACCAGGCCATGACGTGGGTCAATGGCCTGGAGAAGCTGTCTCAGGAAAGCTATCTGCCCAGCCTGGCAGACTCCCGCGCGCAGCGATTCTACTCCGATGCCGAGGAAACCAAGATCGGGACGGAGTCCCGTGGCTTCCTGCTGTTTCTCGAAACTTCCGGCATCCTTAACCCCGTTCAACGCGAATGGGTTATCGACCGAATCATGGCGCTCAACGAGCACGAGGTTTCGCTTGAGCAGGTCAAATGGACCGTCCTGATCGTGCTCTGGAGCCAAGGCCAGGCCAGCGACTTCATGTTCATCGAGGATCTGCTGTTCGGCGATACCCAGCCCACCATGCACTGACCGGGCAACTGGTCCTTGCCATTGCCGCCGGTTCTTCATATCATCCGCGCCCAAACCCACTAATTTTTAGCGAGAGCGCATGTCTTCCAGCCTCCTGATCGTCGAATCCCCCTCCAAAGCCAAAACTCTCAAGAAGTACCTTGGCAAGGATTTTGAAATCCTCGCCTCCTACGGGCATGTGCGCGACCTCGTGCCGAAGCAGGGGGCGGTGGACACCGAACACGACTTCAAGATGAAGTACCAGTTGATCGAGCGCAATGCCAAGCACGTCGACGCGATCGCCAAAGCGGTCAAGCTTGCCGACAACATCTATCTGGCAACTGACCCGGACCGCGAGGGCGAGGCGATTGCATGGCATCTTGCGGAAATTTTGAAATCCAAGAAGCTGCTCGCCAAAAAGAATGTCAAGCGCGTGGTTTTCCATGAAATCACCCAGTCCGCCGTGCAGGCGGCTGTTGCCAATCCGCGCGATATCCTCATGCCCCTGGTGAATGCCCAGCAGGCGAGGAGGGCGCTGGATTACCTGGTCGGCTTCAATCTTTCGCCGCTGCTATGGCGCAAAATTCGTCGCGGACTTTCTGCCGGCAGGGTGCAAAGCCCGGCCCTGCGCCTGATTTGCGAGCGTGAAATTGAAATCGAGGCGTTCAAGACCCAGGAATACTGGAGCATCCATTTCGATTCACACAAGGGCAAACAGAAATTTTCCGCCAAGCTGTTCCAGTACAAAGGCGAAAAGCTGACCCAGTTCAGCGTCGGCAACGAAGCTGCGCAGGCAGATATCGTTGGCTACATTTCGCAGCATGCCGGTGGCAAGGCAACGGTCGTCCAGGTCGACAAGAAACGCAAGCAGCGCCAGGCTTCCGCGCCATTTACCACCTCGACCTTGCAGCAGGAGGCCGTACGCAAGCTGGGATTCACCACCGACCGCGCCATGCGCGTTGCGCAACAGCTTTACGAGGGCGTAGACACCGGAAGCGGGGCGGTTGGTCTGATCACCTACATGCGTACCGACTCGGTTAACCTCGCCAACGAAGCGGTAGCCGAAATCCGGGATTACATCTCCTCCAAGTTCGACCCTGACTATTTGCCCAAGGTGCCGGTCCAGTACAAGAACAAATCCAAAAATGCCCAGGAGGCGCACGAAGCCATTCGACCAACATCGATCCTGCGCACACCGGATGACGTTCGAGCCTTTCTTACCGCAGACCAGGCAAAGCTTTATGAAATGATCTGGAAGCGTGCGCTGGCTTGC
>JAIOJM010000366.1 GCA_019911785.1 Sulfuricella sp.
GTCATACTGTCCGCCCGCATCGAGGGGATACGCTGGAAGCCTTGGTACAGATAGAGTGCGGCATCCCATCCGGCGACATCGCGGTAGATGCGCAACCCAACGTCCCCCTGCCCCGGCTTGACCGTCTCACGGTTGCTCACGCCGGGCATCGGATCGTAAAGCCGGAAGCGGCGCGGGTCGGGAGTCCGGCTTTCGCTAAAGGCCGGCGCAACCACCAGCTCGAACGAGGCGAAGTCGGGGTAGGCGCCCAGCCTGACCGCATCCACACCGTGCTTGAGATATTCCAGCGGGCGCCCCGCGAATAGCGCCTCGTGATCCTTGGGGAAAATATCGTTGACGAACACCAGATCGCCCAGTCCCCATGTGAGCACCTGCCGGCCGAGGCGCAAATCCCAGTTGCCCCCGGTGTAGTCGATGTAGCCCTCGCGCAATTCACTCTCATCCTTGCGGCCGAGATGGTCATAGGCGAAATCGCCTTTCGCCAGCAGCCGCCAGGCGCCGCCGGTGGCGTCGAGCTTGAGTTGCGCCCTTTCCTCCAGCCACTTGTAATGACGGCCGTCCGGGTTCGCCGCCACCGTGTTGAAGGCCGTGTTCTGCTGCACGAAACCCGACAGCGTGACTTCCGCCCGCGCGGCGAGCGGCGCCAGCAGGGCAATGAAGCAGAATGCGGAAATTACCCCTCTCCCCCGAGGGGCCGCCCTCACCTCAATCCTCTCCCCAAGGGGAGAGGAGGCAATGGTGAAAGGCGCTTGTTTTGATCCGCTTGTTTTGATTGGCATCAGTCAACCCACTTGCGCGGCGGCTGACGCAGGAAGCGTTCCGAGAACAGGCTATCCTCGATACCGAGATCGTAGTCGGTCTTGAGGTAAGTCGCCTCGGTGCGGTGGCCGGTTTGTAAATTTTTCATGGTGCGCTTGACCGCTGTGGGAATGCCCTTCACGTCGGCGACTTCATCGGCGGTGAACTGCTTGTAGCGGGCGCCCTTCCTGTCGTATTGCTCCTCCTTGAGCGGCAGGAAATTCGCCTTGTCCACCCAGGTGATCTTGTGGCCGAAATCGGCGTCACCCGTCTTGGGCGTGCTCTTGACCACATGGCAGTCACGGTTGCCCACCTTCTCCTCGCGCTCGATGACGTGGGTGTCGTCCTCGATGTCCCGCCCCGAAACGTCCTCGTAGGTAAAGTCCGAGCCGACGAAGCTGGAACGCTTGTCCTGCGCGGCGATGCGCTTCACCATGTTAATCGCCGGGATGAACATCCAGCGGTCGTCGTCCTTGGCGGGGTACTTGTAGATCATGAAGGCCATGTCCTTCACGTCCGCCGGCTGGAAGAAAACCATGAAGTATTTCTGCTCGCCGCCCGCTTCCCCCATATTCTTGCGCAACATGGTCATCTCGCGCACCCGCTCCTGGCCGTCCTTGTTGATGAGCTTCATCACCACCCGCGCCTTGAAATCCTTGCCCGGATAGAGGAAGGCGGCCTGGGACTTCTTCATCACCTCCTCGCCCGTGAATGCCCATGCCTGCAAGGGCAGCAGCCCGGCGATCATCCATATCAACCAGCGTTTCATGTCAGTCTCCTTTAATCTGAAAGTCATTCAAACAGGTGCTTCCGCCCCAGCATCACCAGGGCGGGTAAGTACAGGATAGTGAACAGCGCGGAAAGCAGCATCATGCTGACGATGAAGGCGCCTACCGCCATGTAGGGGGTAAGTGGCGCGAACAGCATCACCGAGAAGGCTGCGGCGAACAGCAGCGCATTGCGCAGAATGCCTTTGCCGGGCCGGGCTGCGGTCCACAGCAGCGCCTCCCTTACCGCCGCCTCGCTCGTGGCACCGCCCGACTCGACCAAACGTTGGCGGAAGCGGCTGATGAAGTGGATGGAAAAGTCCACCGCCATGCCGAGCGACAAGGTGCTCATCACCGACAACGGCATGTCAAAATCCTTGCCGACGAAACCCACCACCCCGTAGATCAGCAGGATGGTGAACAGCAGCGGCACGTAGGCGACCAGCGCCCACTTGGCCGAGCGGAAATCCAGCGCCAGGATGAGGAACACCGCCACCAGCGCCAGCCCGAGGCCGAGCACCAAGTCACCCAGCACTTCGTCGTTCCAGATCAGATTGAAGTAGGCAATACCCGCCGGTTTCACGGTAACCGCCAGCGAGTGGGTCTTTTGATAAGAGTCCGCCGCCTGTATTACCTGGCGCATGGCTTCCGCATCCCAGGTCTTGAGTTGCACCCACAGATTGGCCTTCTGGAAGCCGGAATCGACCACGTTATCCAGGTCGGAGGGCTTGGCCGACATGCTGAACAGGAACAGATATTGTCCGACCGTGTCCTGCGTTTCCGGCACCACATCGAATTTCGGGTCATCGTCATGCAACACCCGGTTGATGCGCTTTACATAATCGGCAACCGAGAAGGTTTTGCCTACTACCGGCAGGGTTTCCAGGTGGCGTTGCAGCCCCTCCAGCCAGCGCATGGCATCGGGCCGTTTCATGAATTCCGGCTCCCCGCCTTGCACCACCAGGTAGCCGAGCGAAGTACCTCCCAGCGCCTGGTTCATCGCCGTATCGGCCACGCGGATCTCGCTTGATGGCTTGAACCAGGCCACCAGATTGTTGTTAACGTGGATCTTCGTGGTGCCGACGATGGCTGCCGCCACCAGAACCAAGCCCACCAACGCGGTGGTCAGCGGTCGCGTCGCGCCGATCTCGCCGACCCGGCGCAGGAAGCGCGAAGTCCGGTCCAGTTCCGCGCTCTCGCTCTCGGCGGCTTTGGCGATCTTCTCCTCCTTGACGAAGGTGAGGATGGCGGGAATCAGGCTGAAGGAAAATAATCGCAGCACCACCGTGCCGAAAGCGATCAGCCCGCCGAAAATTTGTACTGGCACGATGTTCATGAACAGCAGCACGGCGAACCCGGCGGTGGTGGCGAGCGCCGTGTAGCGCACCGGGCGGCTCACCGCCGCCATGGTTTCGCGGATTGCTTCGAGCTTGTTGCGCTTCTCGCGGTAGCGGAAGTAGAACTCGTTGAAGATGTGGATGCTGTCGGTGGCAATCGCCATCAGGAACACCGGCGCCATCGAGCTCATGATATGCACCGGCAGGCCGATGCCGATCAGGGTGCCCATGCTCAGGATAATCGCCGCCATGGCGACGCCCATCATGGTGAACGACAAGGACAGGTTGCGGAACATCAACTGGATGGCGATGAACATGATCATGCCTGCAATCGGCGAGAAGATGCCCATCAGCTTGAACATCTCGGCGCCGAAGGTGTCGCGTGCCACCGGGTCGCCGGCGACGTAGTAGCGCTCCGCCCCCTTCTCACCGGCCACGATGGCGCGAATTTTGTCGGCGATGACGGCGCCGTTGGCGCCCTTTTCCAGCGGCACGTAGATGGCCGTGGTCTTGCCGTCCTTCGAGATGACGCGGTCAACCAGCAGCGGATTGCCGAACAGCGCGCCGCGCAGCGCCTCCACCTCGGCCTGGCTTTGCGGCGCGCCCGGCATGAGAGGGCCGACCTTGAGGGTGCCGGCCTCGGCGGTGACGTTGGTGATGGTGGTGAAGCCGTTCACGTCGCGGCTGGCCACGCCTTCCAGCTTGAGAATTTCGTCGGTGACGCGGGCGATGCGCCCCAGGGTTTCCCGGTTGAGCACGCCCGCCGAGTTTTCCACACCCACGACGATGGTGTCCTCGTACAGCGCGAACGTCTTATCCACCTCGTTGTTCCACACGCGCACGTCGGAAGTCTCCGGCAGCATGTGCTTGGGGTTGGTGTCCGTCTTGATATACGGAAACTGGGTGAGGAACAGCATCACCAGCGCCACCGTCGCCCAGATAACCAGCTTCGGGCGGCGGATGGAGAATTCGACGAGCGAGAACTTGAGCATGGTTATATCCCCCTGTTTATTTTTCGGATGGTTTATTTTTCGGATGACCGCCAGCGGGTGATGAGACGCCGACGTCAAATATTCTCATGAATATTTGAATAATAATGAAGTAAAACCCCGCTGGCAAGCGGGCTTACATTAATGAGACCAGATGCTAGTGGATATCGGCGCTACGCGCCGGTTTTTACTAGCCTCCAGTCCCCGGCCTCTATTCTGAAGCGCAACTGCCACCACTCCAATGTGACCGCCTTCAAGCCGTTGCGCTCCTGGTTTTCTCCGTCCCAGACGGCGAAAGCTACTCGCCCTTGATGGGGTCTCCAATGGGCCGGATATTCGAGAAGGCCCAAACCGCATCGGGAACCGCGAGGCTCGCGAACACCGTGCCGAAGGTTTGCAGGAACCTGCTGCGGCTGTTGCTGTCGTTGGGGCTGTTCATTACATCTCCTTGATGTTTGAAAGAAAATAAAGTGACAACTATCCGCCGGTAGACGACATGAACCGGACGACCTGATGCGGCCGCTCCCGGAATTCGTGACGCTCCGGCTTGCGCTGTAGACCCGCGAGCAAGGTTTCCTCGATGGCGGTATCGGGGCAATCCGTTCGCAGCAGGTCGCGAAAATCCACCCGGTCATCCTGGCCCAGGCATAGGTGCAGCGTGCCATCCACTGCCAGACGCACCCGGTTGCAGGTTTCGCAGAAGTGCTGGGAAATCGGCGTGATGAAGCCGATCTGGAAGCGGCCGTCCGGCGAAACCAGGTAGCGCGCCGGCCCGCCGCCGGGAACCACCCCATCCACCAGCCCGAAGCGGGCACGGAGCCGCTCCCGCACCGGATGCAGATCGAGGAAGCCGGTGCTCCGCCCGGTTTCCCCCATCGGCATGGTTTCGATCAGCCGCAGGACGAAGCGCCGCTCGATGCAATAGGCGACCATCGCATCGATCTCCTCCTCCGAGGTTTCGGCCATCGCCACCATGTTGATCTTGATGAGATGAAATCCCTCTTCCCTGGCGGCTTCCAACCCTTCCAGCACCTGCGGCAGGGCATCCCTTCCGCAGATAGCCCGCACGCGCTCCCGGTCGAGGGAATCGAGACTGACATTGAGCCGCGCTACGCCGGCCCGGCGCAGCCTGGAGGCGTACTTCGCCAGTTGGGTGCCGTTGGTGGACAAGGAGAGGTCGTCGATACCGGGCAAGGCCGCCAAACGGCGCGCCAGCTCAGGCAAACCGTTGCGCAACAGCGGCTCGCCTCCCGTGAGCCGGATACGCCTGAGCCCCAAGCGGGCGAACACGGTCAGCAGGCGCTCGATCTCGTCGAAGTTCAGCCAATGCTCAGGTTCCTCGTAGCCCTTGTAGCCTTCCGGCATGCAATACGAGCAACGGAGATCGCAGCGATCCGTTACCGAAAGCCGGAGGTATTCAATGCGACGACCGAATCTGTCCAACAGCATTTTTGTTACCTTTAATCTAAAAACGACTGGATATTTAACAAATATGGGCCGGCGGGAGTTGCGTTCCGTAAATTATCGCAATTACTCCTTGTCGTCCCCGCCCTTGGGCATGTCGTGTGCAATACCCTTGTGGCAATCAATGCAAGTTTTGCCGGAGCCGGGTTCTGCCGCCTGAGCATGTTTCTTCTTGGCACTCTTATCCTGTATTTCCAGATTCATGCCTTCGAAGCTATGACAATTACGACACTCGCGCGAATCCGAGTTTTTCATCCGATCCCATTCGTGCGTCGCCAGTTCCAGCCGGTGCGCCTCGAATTTTTCTCTGGTGTCGATATAGCCGGTAATCTTGCCCCAGACTTCCTGGCTCGCCTGGATCTTGCGCTGCATCTTGTGAATCCAGTCCTTCGGCACGTGACAATCGGAACAAACGGCACGCACGCCGGTACGATTGGAGTAATGGACGGTCTTCTTGTATTCCTGGTAGACGTTGTCGCGCATCTCATGGCAGGAAATACAGAATTCCATCTTATTGGTCGCCTCCATGGCGGTGTTGAAGCCGCCCCAGAAAATGATGCCGGCGATAAAGCCGCCGCCCAGCAAGGTCAGCAGCGAATAGCGGATGCTAGGGCTACGCAATTTTTGCCAGAAGCTTTTCGAATTATCATTTGCCACTGTATTTCTCCCCCTTGGTTTATGCATTAATCCGTTATGGGCAAGCTCTTGTTTCCACACATCGCGGCTATGGCAAACAGGATTGTCCGGTTGGCGAATCCGCTATGGGCTGCGGATCAGCGCGAGGGTACGTCCGTCTCGCTGAATTTTTCCTTGGGACAGCATGCTCTTCAAAAGACGGGAAAGAGTCTCATGGGCGACTCCAAGTTCGTTCGCCAGGGCGGCGTAGGTTCTCACGGAAATCCTGCCGCTGCCTTCGCTGCTTTCGGTCATCAGGTAATGGCAGAGTCTATCCTCGGCGCTGTTGAGGCACCTGCGCTCGGCTTGCCGGTGCAAATGCTGGGCGCGCTCCGCCATTTGCATCCCGAACGCCGCTGCGAACGGCCCGTTTTGGAGCAGCACCGCGCGGAAAGCATGGAAGGGTATGCGAAGCACCGCGCCCCCCTTTTCGTGAAACAGGGCATTGTTCCGATGGACGTCCCCCGTTTCGACCTGATATTCGCCGATTCCCAGCAGCAGAAGAGTGGCGGCATCGCATATCGGTAAACCGCACGAAATCCCGAGTGTTCCTTGAACAACCTGATAGACCGCGTTTGCTTCGTCGCCCAGTCTGAAGACATACTCGCCCTTCCGTAGCCATTGCACGACGGAAACCGAACGGAGGGCCGGCGGAAGATGGGCCGCCATGGGGTGCGCCATCGTACGCGAGCCGCTTGCCGAATCTTGGAGATGGCGGGGGATCGACGGCAGACCATCCCCGGGCCTTAACATTGCCAAATCACCGTTCAAGATTATTGCCCTCCGGATTCTTTACTGATTTTCCCGACCAGGTAGCCCACTACCGAAAGCATTGCTTCCTGCCCGCCATCGCGGCCCATGTCGCATATTCGCTTCTCGTCCACTATCACACCCTATGCCGACAGCAATTCCGGGTACGCCCCGTGTTTTGTCCTGAGCCGAAAGTGGCTGCGCCCGAGCACCGCCCAGCTTACTTCTGGCTGGCGTAGTAGTTCAGCACCGCTTCGACTTCGGATTTGTCGAGCCCTTCCAGCTTGGGTTTCATCTTCTTGGGCATGGTGCGCTTGCCGCCCAGGAAAAATTCGGTCTGTTCCTTCAGGTACGCCATTTTCTGACCCGCCAGGATACTGGCATCGTCGCTCGCCAGGCTGGCGCCTTCGGAGTGGCACTTTTCGCAATTCTTGTCGTGCACACCCTTGCCCTTCTTGGCCAGGGCGGCATCGAATTTCTGCGCGGTGCGCACGAATTTCTTTTCGGAGAAATGTTGCGCCAAGGCATTGATGTCGGCATCGCTCATGTCCTTGACGACCTGGCACATGTCGCTCTTGGTGCCTTTCTTGTCGCCGGAGCGGATCTTGCTCTCGACGCAGGGACGCGCCTTGTCCTTATAGGCTTTCATCGCATCGGCAAAGAAGGCGGCGGACAATCCGCCGATATTCGGCACATCGCTCTCGGTGTTGGCGCCATCCTTGCCATGACAGTTCACGCAGCTCTCGGCGAGCTTGTTCGCGTCCGCAGCCAATGCGCTGGTTGCAACGGTAAAACCAAACAGGGCACTGGTCACCAACAGTCCGTACCCAACATTCTTTCTCTTCATGGCAACGCCATCCTTTCAACAATTCAAAAAATAAAATCTTTGGGGTATGCCGCAACCTGCGGAACCCGATAAATCGTTGCCGTCAGCAGCCGCAGTCTGCCTCGACCGAAATGCCCGTCTGGGCCGAGGCCTTCTCGCCGTTCTCGTCTTCCACCCGCAGGATCACGACATACAGCCCTTGGGTAAAGGTGTGCTCCGCCTCCTTCGTCGAGGCCGATTCGCCGTCGCCGAAATCCCACGCGATGGACTTGATCTTTCCGCTGCCGCCCCCGACCAACGCCTTGAAGTTCACCTTGTAGGGCGCATTGCCGCGGCGGTTGGCCACGCCGCCGATCCTGGCGGCGAGTTTTCCGCCGGCCGCCCCGGCGCTCTCCTCGGCGAGAAGGCTGCCGCCCATGTCCCTGGAAAGCTTCGCCAGGGACTGCCTGATCTTGTCCTCCATGGGCTTGGCGGCGTCCGGTTTGGCCCCGGCAGTGACCGTGCCCTGCTGGCCGCCGTCGATCCGCAAGCGATCCGTGCCCACATCGATAATCAGGCGGCCGGTCACAGACCAGGCCGTGAAACTCTTCTTGTCCGGGTCATGGTTAATGGCGAACTCGGCACCCTGGGTTCGCACATTCAACGCCCCCATGCGCACCTGGAATTCGGAAAACATGTGCTCGGGCACCTGCGCCTTGATGAAAAGGCGTCCTTTGTGCAGGTCCAGGATGGTTTTTTCCATCTTCTTCTCCAGGTCGAAGCTCACGCCCGCCAGTTCGATCTCGGTATTGGGGTAGACCTTCACCATGCCGCCGTTGGACCAGAAGAGCAAAGCCCCGGACTTGTCTTTTGCGGCCAGGCGGTCGCCGCGATCGAGGGTGTCGCCCTCCTTTGCGGGCTTCCAGTCCTGCGCGCCGCTACGCTTGATCTCGACGCTGCCGTCGCTCTGGGCGATCCTTACGCTCGACCCCTCATCCGCCCACGCAAAAGCGCCCCACATCAGGAAAACCGCAGCCACCAGGTATTTCATCATTGCTTCCGTTCCCTTAATTGATAAAACCGTTGCATTACTACCTTCCACCGCATCCGTGAGATTCCGATTCGATTGCCACGCTCGCCTTCCCGACGTGTCCGGCGGCATCGCTCACGGTCAGAATCACGTCGTAGCGCCCGACCTCGTACTCCTGTTCCGGCACTTCCGGGCCGTCCAACTCCTTGCCGTTGCCGAGACTCCAGTGGAATCGCAGGGGCGGTGTAAGCCCAGTCGCCTCTGCCCGCAACGTGACGATCTTCAGCGGACGATCCGTACACAGGTTCTCGGCGACGATGCTCACGGAGGGTGCCGCGTCATGCGTTGCGGTCTGTCGGCCCAACGCGCTCGCCGTGCATCCGGACAGGAGCAACGCCGCAAGCGCGACCCATTTCATGGCTAGAACTTGACCTCCCCGCCGGCAACGACCTCCCATGCCGGGCTTGCCTTTCCGCCGTCGGGCAGTGCATAGGCCGCACCGGGCCGGAAGTACCCGAGGGAGACGAAGCCATCGAGGCGCTTGTAGATCGGGAAGGCCACGTCCAGATCGGCCTCCCAGCCCACGTCCCTGGTCGTGGCGGTGGAAGTGGCTGTCCCCTGACTCCAGTCGAATACCGGCCCGCGGCCTTCGAACACTTCCTTCGTCGACCAGAGCCTGGTCAGCGACGGGGTTATCCTCAAGCCCTTGCGCGGCTCCAAGGTGGTGTCCAGGCGCACATAGGTGATATTGGAGAGATTGCTGTCCCAGAACGAGTAGCCGGCGCGGATGTCCTCGCTGTAGATATTTCCGAACTTGTGGCGTTCGCGGCAGAGGGAAAGTCCATTGAAATTACGCATCGTGCCGCTGGCAGTGCTGTCGGTTCCGTTGCCGGAGCCCCGACCGAATTCAAACCCTGCGGAAAGATTGGCGAGTGCCCCGACCTTGCCGAAGTCGCGCACGGCTTTCAGGAGCAGCGCATTGGCGCTCAACTTGCGATCCACCGTGTAGTCCCCGGAAAGCCAGACAGCTTCCGCGTCGAACTTCCATGTCGTGAAATCCGCCGAGGCCGAAATGCCCGTCCACAAGGGCTGAAAACCGCCGTCCCGCGACATCGTCGTCGCATTGAAGTCCTTGTCCAGATTCAGGTCGGCGTCGCCGGCCCCGCCGCGATCAACCGCCTTCAGGACATAAGGCTTCACGCGTAGCGAGCGCGAGGCGCGGATGTCCAGATCCGCGTACCAGGCGTCCAGATTGTTGGAGGCGCCGAATAACTCCTGGCGGTTGCCGCCCAGCCGTCCGCCCGTGGCGTTGAAGTTGGCGTAGCTGCCCCAGCCGCCCGCGACAGCCATGTAGCCGGCGGACAGGGTGGTCTGACCCCACGGCAACTGGCCGAATGGATATTGGAGGCGGACGCCGTCCATCGGCCCTTCGAGGACGATTCTTTGCCCGACATCCCAGCTCTGCCGCCCGGCCCGCACCATGAATGGGCCGGTGTACTGGACGAACAACTCGCGCACCAGATTGGAACCTAGCGTCTGGAACTGGCCCCAGCGCTCCAGCGTGCCCTCGCTGTCTTCCTTCCAGTCCGTCGAGAAGTTGCCCTTGTCGAGCACCAGTCGCGCCAGCAGCGCCTCGTAGGTGGCATCGATTTGCAGCGAGAAGCGGTGGTCGACGAAAGTGGCGTTGTCGTATTTCCACTGCTGAAGCGGGTTGTTCAGGTTGAAATTGTGGCGCGAGTTGGCTTGCGCCTTGTACTTGCCGGAAAAGTCGAACTTGACCTTGTCCTTCTGTTCTTCCTGCTGCCTGGCCGCCTCGGCCGCAGATTTGCGGGTCTGCGTCTCCAGCACGAGCAGGCGGCGGCGCGCTTCCTCGTCGCGCCCTTCCGCCTTTTTCTCCACCTCGGGCTCGTCCCATTCGCCCCCGACTACGGCGGGTTTGGCTGCAACGGGCTTGGCCTGCGCCGGCGCCGCTCCTTGCCGCTGGGTCAGTTCCGCCCGCAGCCGCGCCGTTTCTTCCCGGTACTGGACGACTTGGGCCTCCAGTTCCTGCAAACGGCGCAGGACTTCGCTCTCGGTAGTCTGCCCCTTGGCGGACGCAGCCTTCTTCACAGGGGGCGCGGCCAGCGCCTGGGTGACCATCCCGCCGCCCAAGATGGCGTATCCGGCGATGAGGGCGCAGGCCGAAACCCTGCACTTTTGCTTCATAGGGTGCTTGTGCTGCACGATACCATTCTCCGATTCATCGATGTTTTCGTCGGCACTACTTGTTGGCCGCTTCCGGCGCCCCGTAGAACGTCTTGATCTTGCTGTCCGGGCCGTGGCACTCCGCGCAGACCAGCCGCTTCAGTGTCGGCTTGTACGGGTAGGGCTCCGCCGTCCGCAACGCCTCGACGCGGGTCGTATCCATATTCCCACCAGGGCGAACGATCTGCTTCTTCCAAACGCCCGCAGGAGACAGCAATACGTTGGGGTGGTAGACTTTTCCCTCGACAAACCAGCCCTCCTTCTTCTGATTACTCTTCATCGATGGGTCGATCATCTCGTGACAAGTCAGACAGTCGCGATTGTCGCCTTTGTAGGCGGTCTTCTTCGATGTCAGGTGCCGGCGGTGCAGGTTCAAAACATCCTTGCGTGCCGTCTTCACGTCCAGGATATCGTCATGGCACTTCATGCAAATTTTATTCTTGCTGCCGAAGTCCGGAACACTGCCTTCCTGCTGGCCGGGAACAGCCTTGGGCGGCCAGTCGATGGCGGACTGGGTTTCCAGTGCCGGGCATGTTGTCGAGGCAAGCGTCAGGAACGAAAAAATTACGATTCGGGTACGCATGTTTCCCTCCATTCGGTGTGAATTTCCTCAGTCAATTCCGGTACAAACTCCCGTTCCGCCTCCAGAAACTCGATGGTGAGACGAGAGAGCGCCTGGTATAGATCCAATGTCGTTTCATTGAGAACTTTCTCGCACAAGGGCTGGTGCCAGCGCAACAGGTGCTCGGTGAGAAAGCCATTCTGGAAATCCAGCGATTTCTGCAGCCCAGTCCGGTTGGGTTCCTTCCAGAACTGCTCCTCGATGTCGCACAGGAATTGCATGAACTCCAGCTCGACTCCGATGTGGTCGGGAAGCTCCAGGCACGCCTCGGTGAATTGAGCACCGGCATCCAGGTAAACCTGTTGCACCCCCGCGGTCACCCGACCGCCCAGGCGTTTGTATTCATCGAGATAGATCGACTCGTGAGGCACCACGCCGGAAGGCAGGACAAAAAGCCGCGTGTACTCCGCCGCCACCTCGTTGTCCTGGTTCTCCCCTGAGGCGGTATTCCGGAAAAATGCCGTCAAATCGTTCGCCGCCGCGCTGAAAACGCTGTTGCCGATTCCATCAAGAAGACCACCTTCCCGGATCATCTCCACCAAGGCCCCGGAGGGCGGGGCAGTATAGAGCCTGGCCAGAACGGCATAGGTTCTCTTCCGCCCGGCAGCAATGGCTTCCATTTTCTTATAATCAAGCACCCTGAGTTCCTCCAAGAAAAAAGTTCCTCGCAATCGATTCGCGGCGGTCGCCGCTCACTTGGCACGACGGACAGACCTCTGATGTCTCGCCCAGAAAACTCTCGTGGCATGACCGGCAAGTCCGCCTCGGTGCGGAAACAAGCGTGACGCTCGGTTGATCGAACAGCACGGACAGCTCGACCGTTTCACGGATGCGAATGGCCTGGTAGAAGCACGCGGCTTCGCAGACCCGGCAGCCAGTACACAGCGCAGGATAAAAATCGAGGGCGTAGACGCCGTTCGCTTCGCGATGGCGCAACGCCCCCACGGGGCAGAGCGTCTCGCAGACGTTGCAGCCGACACACTGGCCGCCCACTTCCACATCGGCGAGAGGTAATCCGGCAGCGGGAAGCGACTTCGACCTCGCCTCGGCGCCTGGGAGGGCGCGTAGCACTTGCAGCAGCTCCGTCCGCTTCGGATTCCCGTGATGCCGTTGCACGGCGTCCCGGAAGGGCTCAACCGCCTGCTGCCCGGTCTCCGCGAACTCCGTTGCCGCGACGGTTGCGGTCTCCTTCCACTTCTCGGCTATGGCCCGGAACATCGCCCGGCGCGGATTGGGCGCCGCAGATTCATCCCGAGGCTCCGGCTTGCCAACCGATACCTGAACCCGCCCCATCCGGCTGGCGGTGAAACCCGCCGTTTCGCACAGCGCCTGCGCTAGAAACAGGGATCTCTCCCACGGGGGAGCGGCCCGGCTCAGCCCGCAGTCCGAGCAACCTGGATCGAGGAGTTCCACGCGCGCCGCGCCGCCTTGAATCGGCTCCAGCAGGAGCGCCTCCGTCAGCCGGCTGAGGCAGGGCAGCACCAGGTCCACCTTCCCCTCCGCCCGAGGGCAGGAGATGCGGAAAGCCTCGCCCGACCGCACCCGGCTGCGAATGCGTTCCGCGAGCTGCGAATCGCTTTCCTTGAGACTGATCGCACCGTTCGGGCAGGCCGAGGCGCAGGCGCCGCACCCGACGCACGCATCGGTGATTTCGGCTCCCTGCTCGGCAAACTGAACCGCGCCGGGAACCGGGCACACGACCGCGCACGAAGTGCAATACGACTTCGTGGTGCGGAAGCGGGAGCACAAGCCGTGCTCCACGCTTGCCGGCAACTCCGGCTGGGTTTTGGCTAGCATATCCATGCTGTTGACCGTCTCCGCAATCCGCTACTTGGTGGTGGTGTAGCGCACACTGGGATTGGTGTCGGCGCCGGAGACGGTGATGTTCACGGCGCGCGCACGCCTCTCCCGTATGAGCGGCGTCAGCTCGTTCAACTCGCCGAAGAACCGCACCTTGGCCGGACAGGTATTCACGCACGCAGGCAGCAAACCCTTCTCGACGCGATGGACGCACAGCGTGCATTTCTCCATGACCTTCGCCTCGGCGTTGAACTGCGGCGCGCCGTAGGGGCAGGCCCAGGCGCAGTAGCGGCAACCGATGCACTTGTCCTTGTTGATGAGGACGATGCCATCTTCCTTGCGCTTGGTGATCGCGCCCACCGGACAGGCCGCCAGGCAGGCAGGCCGGCCGCAGTGCATGCAGGGCATCGGCACGAAAGTCACGCCGACGTTCGGCGC
This sequence comes from Sulfuricella sp., assembly GCA_019911785.1. The sequence goes on from JAIOJM010000366.1 coordinate 13,720, forward strand.
CTTTTGCGCATCGCGGAAATCACCCTCCTCGATCTCGATCACGCGGTTGTAATCCACGCCGATGGGCGTGTTGTTCTCCGCCTTGCAGGCAACCGTGCAGGCATTGCAGCCGATGCAGTGCTCGATGTCGACCCACAGCGTGTATTGCTTCGGGCCCTGCTTGGCGAAGGACCGATCAACGGCTTCGCGTGGAATGACGGGTTTATATTCAGCCATGGCGGTCTCCTTAGACTTTTTCTACACGAAGCGGCGTTCCATTACTCTGGGTACCGCCCGATACGGGATCAATCAGGCAACGGTCCCCCAGAACGGGGTCGGCCATGTACAGCGGGTTGATGCTGAAACCCGCGCCGATGCGCTTGTCGCGGTATTGCGGCTTGCCGTCCGCTGCCCATTCCTTGCCCCCCCCGGCACCCCAGCGCCCGTATGAATTGCTCACCGAGAAGACGCCGGGCCGGATGCGGCTGGTGACGCGTACCTGCATCTTGTACCAGCCATCGCCCATGGAAACCTCCACGAACGGGTTGTGCTTGCTCGAAGGCGACTTGACCTTGACCCAGTCGCCGGTTATGACGCCGAGTTTCTGCGCGTCGGCCGGATTCATCTCCGCAAAGTTCTGCGGCTTGATCGAGGCCAGCCACAGGTTGTTCATGGTGCGCGTCTGGGTGTGCCAGGCATCTTTGTGGGTATGCAGCTGGAACGGGTACTCCTTCCACAGGGCAGGATCGAGCGGCTGCTCCTTGCAGTCGATAATGGTGCGGTACAGCGGCAGGCCATCGTAGAACTTGCCTGTCATGCTGTTCTTGTTCGCCGCCACGTTCGCCGCGTAGGCCAACAGTCCGCGCACCTGCCGGCCGCCCGGAAAGCGCGTGTAGTCGCCATCGTACTGCTTGCCAGGGTTCTCGAACTTGCCGCCGAGCTTGACCAGGCGGCTGTCGGGATCCAGCCCCGGCTCGCCCTTGTAGTCGCCGTTCTTGTAGTATTCGTTCCAGAACTGCCAGGAGTTGAACAGGTCCACGCCCGTACCGCCGCCGTCCTTGCCGAAGCCTGGCAGCCCGCAGCGGATGGCAAGCTGGATCAGGGTGTCGTCCGCCGTCTGCACGTCAGGATGGATGCCGCGGTAGTTCTTGGTCTTCGGGTCGATGGTGCCGACCACTGGCTGGCGCAGGCCAGCGACGCGCGTCTTCACCGGCGGATAGGTCTTGAAGCCGCCGATGCGCTCCAGATACTCGGTGTCCGGCAGGACGTAGTCGCACAGGGAGCTGGTCTCGCCCATGTTGGCGTCGATGCTGAAGGTGAGCGGCATGGCCTTCAGGTCGAGGAAGGCCTCGACGACCGGGGTGTTGAACGGTTGGGTATAGGCCGGATTGTTAAAATAGTTCAGGTAGGCCTTGATGCGGTACGGATAGCCCTGCTTGGCGGCACTGAAGAACTCGGATGCCACCGTGCGCACCGCCAGCGGATACCACGGCCGCGTGGAAACCGCCTTCTTGCCCTGATACTTGCTCTTGTGACGATCAATCGTCACGCCCGTCGCCGAGCGCTTGACGGGGTTCTTCACGTCCCCGCCGAACGCCTTGTGTCCGGGAATGTAGCCGCCCTTGCGGTCGATGTTGTCCACCATCATGTTGAGGATGCACAGCGCCTGGCCGTTCCACCAGCCGTTCGACTGCTGGATCGGGCCGCGGAACATCTCGATCACCGGCCGCTTGGCGCTGGAAAATTCCTTGCCCAGATGCGCGATCGTGCCGGCGGGGATGTCGCACTCCCGCTCGCACTCTTCCAGCGTTTTCTCCTGCGCCCGCTCGCGCAGCAAGCGGAACACCGTCTTATAGGTCTCGCCCTTGATCTCGATCTCGGCATCCAGGTCGGCCGGCCCGTCCACCTCGTGGAACAGCGTGGGCTTGCCATTGACCAGCACCACGTAGTCGGATTGGCCCAGCCCTGCGTCCTTGCCCGAGAGATACAGCTTGGGCTCCTTGGTACGCACCAGGTAAGTCATGTCGGTCCAGTTGCGGCGGCCGGTTTTCTTCGCCGCCTGCTCGTTGGGCAAGACCAGGAAATCGGCCTTGTAGGCCTTGTTCTCGATCATCCAGCGGATCATCCCGATAAGGAAAAATGCGTCCGACGAAGGTTTGAGAGGTATCCACTCGCCCTTGCCTTGAAGCGCCTTTGCGGCACCCGGAGAGAGCCAGGGATCGACCACGACGTGCTTGAACTCCTTGGCGTCCGGCCCCATGCGCTTGGCGAACTTCTGCAGGTAGCGCGCGCGGGTCTGGCCGGGGTAATCGGCGTGAGTGATGTTGGAACCCACGCTGATGAGGTAGGTGCAGTACTCGTAATCGGCATAAGCGCCGATCTCGTAGGGCGGCACGTTCAGCACATGCTCGACGACGTTGTAGAATGTTCCGGCGCAACGGTCGCAGTGGTTGAGCATGTTCGGGGAGCCCGCCGCTTCCTTGACGAAGCGCGGCGTCAGCGGCGACTGCTCGTTGCGCCCGTGAGCCCAGACGAACTGATTGCGCTTCGGCCCCCAGCCTTCCGCCGGTGCCTCGTCCATGTAGTCCGAGTCCTCGGGGCCGATCGGCTTGTCGTTGTTGAGGATGGACTTGAGCCCCTCGACCATCCGTTTCTCCTCGCCCGGCACATCCTTGAACAGCATACCGCCTTCGCAAATCTCGGTCAGCGCCTGATCCCACGAGATGGTTTTCCACTTACCGGAACCGCGCGGGCCGACGCGCTTCAGAGGATGCTTGAGGCGATTGGGATTGTAGAGTGCATAGACGCCCGCCTGGCCTTTCGCGCACAGCGTGCCGATGTCACGGCCGCCGAGCCCGCCGTCGAGATCGCTCGCCTCGACGATGTCGCCCTTGGCCACGTAATCGTAGGTGTTCGGGTGATAAGGGTTGCCGTCGAGCTTGACCAGCTCGCCGTTCACGATGGTGGCCTGGATGCCGCAGCCGCTGTGGCACATCAGGCAGACGCTGCGCACGAGCTTGGCGTCGTCACCGACCATGTCGGGCCTGGAGCCGGTCTTGCCCACTTGCGCGAGCCACTCCTGCGCGCTCACCGGCTGGATTTGCGAGAGCACGACAGTCGCCCCGGAAACCTTGAGAAATTCTCGCCGGGTAAGGTGATTATCAAACAGTTTCATGTGATGGTCCTCCTGAAAAGTTATCGCTGTTCATTCCGTCTTGCCCTCTTTTAAGAGATGAAGCGGTTGTATCATATTCATCCATTCGGTTTCGGTTATTGCAATGCACAAACCGGGCCAGATAGCTGATGATTTATCTAACACCATGAATTTTTGAAATAATCTTTTCATGCCAGATGTTGGTTTGGCGCAGCCCAGGCTGGAAAACGAGTCATTGATAGGTCAAGAATCCGTATTTGGTTACTGCGGGGTAACTGAATCAACAAAACAGTCTATTTCCGTTACCGCTGGGTAACTGGTCGATGGATGCGGTGATTCTCGATAAACCGGGCTATCTGCCGTTCCAGAAATCAGGCGAAGCGCCAATCAGCCAGCTCCATGAACGCACCTCGCCAACCATCGCCGCCAACCTCAACGCCGATTAGCCGTTACCGTCCCGTAACCGGATCGACAGATCACATTTTTTGTTATCGTTTTGTGACGAAATCGGGTATAAATTTGGGGTTAGGACATCGCTTTGCCGACGACCCGTTCGATACCATGACGCTGTATACTGGGTCGACGAATACCCTTTTTTTGCGTTTCCGTTTCGCAAACAGGTGCCCCATGAAGCATTTGATCTCAGTTGTTCTGTTGGCGCTGACAGTGATGCTCGCCGGATCTGCCGGCGCGGCGGACGAACCGGTTCGCCCGCTTCGCATCGCCCTGACGGCAACCGTCCCGCACGATCAGTATCAACTGATCGAGGAATGGCGCCTCTACATGGAGCGCAAGCTCAAGCGGCGCGTCGAATTCGTCCGGCGCGACAGCTACATCGAGACGATGGATATGCTGCGCCTGAAGAAACTCGACTTCGCCTGGATCTGCGACTACCCCTTCGTGTATTTCAGGAGCCAGGTCAAGCTGTTGGCGGTGCCCCTCTATCGGGGACGTCCGTACTACCACTCTTACCTGATCGTGCCCGCGTCGAATCAGAGCGCGACTTCAATCGCGCAGCTCAGGAATTCGGTGTTCGCCTACACGGATCCCTATTCCAACACCGGCTATCTCACGCCCCGTTACCAGCTCCACCAGATGGGAGAAAACCCGGCGCAGTTTTTCCGCCAGACCTTTTTTACCTGGTCGCACCGCAAGGCAGTGGAAGCCGTGGCAACCGGCCTGGCGGATGGCGCTGCGGTGAGCGGCCATGTCTGGGACACGCTGGCCATCGTCAAGCCGGAGTTGACGGCGGCGACACGCATCGTATCCAAATCGCCGGAGTATGGTTTCCCGCCGTTTGTCGCACACCCGGCAGTGTCCAATGATGATTTCCGCAACATGCAAAAGCTGCTGCTGGACATGGCGTCCGATGCGGAAGGCAAGGCGTTGCTGCGGGGGCTGAACCTCGACGGATTTATAGCGGGCAGCCCGCGCCTCTATGACGAGGTCGCCCGGATGATGAAAACCGTCGGCGAGAAATGAACCCGCTGCTCAATCTCAGCTTCCGCTATAAACTCCCGCTGTGGGGAAGTGTCCTCATCGTCGTTGCCACGCTGGCGGTTTCCGCCTCGCTCATGAACCAGGCCTACGACGACCTCAAGAGCGATCTGCTGAACAGCTCCGCCAACCTGAGCCGGACACTGGCGAAGACCCTGTTCCCCACCATGATGCACGAAGAAGTGTGGCGCGCCTTCGAGATCATCCGGGCGCCACTGCACGACGGGCCGGATGGCAGCCTGGTCCAGCCGGAAATAATTTTCGCGCTGGACAACCGGCAACGGGTCTTTGTTTCCAGCCAGCCGAAATCCTTTCCGTTGTCGGCCGATATCCGGCGGTTCGGCGAGGAGTATGCGCGGCTCGCGGATCGGATCATGGCCAGCCCGGAGCCGGACGCCGCAATTATCGAGTTCTCCGGCTCCCGCCGCATTTATGTCGCCGCACCCGTTGCCGAGGAGGGTGCGCGACTGGGAACACTGGTCATCGTGCACTCCAAAGACGTATTCCTGCCGCGCTTCAAGAACGTCGCTACGCGAGGCGCGGTGATTGGCCTTCTCGTGCTCGCCGTACTGCTGCCGATCAACTGGTATTGGGGACAGCGGACCGCCGTACCCCTGGTGCAGTTGGCGCGCAGCATCGGCAATGTGGCGCACGGCGTGCCGCCGGAACTACCGCTGGAAACCTATGTCTATCGGGACGAGCTCGGCCAGTTGTTCGAGGCCTATGGCCTGATGGTCAAGGCGCTACAGGAAAAGGTGCTGCTGGAACAGGAAATGATCCGCTCGGAGCGACTGGCGGCTATCGGCCGGTTGTCGGCCGGCATCGCCCACGAGATCAACAATCCCCTTGGTGGCATGCTGGTCGCACTGAACAACTTCAAACGCCGGGGCGGGCATGACGAGCGCACACTGAAAACCATGGCCATGATCGAGCGCGGCCTGGCGCAGATCCGGGACACGGTGAGCGCCATGCTGGTCGAAGCAAAAGTGAAAAGCCGGGACTTCATGCAGCACGACGTCGAGGACGTGCAGATGCTGCTGTCGGGCGAGACGCGCAAGCGCTCGGTGACCATCCGCATCGACAGCGATATCGCGGAGCCCGTCGCGCTGCCGGCAACCTTGCTGCGTCAGATTCTGATGAACCTGCTGCTCAATGCGGTGCAGGCCTCCGAGTCGTCCGGCATCGTTCGTTGCACAATGCGCCACGCCGACAACAAGCTGACCATCGAAACCGAAAACGCCGGCCGCGCCATGCCGCCGGAGGTGATGAGCCATCTCTTCGAGCCCTTCGTCAGCAGCAACGACGCTGGGCACGGGCTTGGACTGTGGGTCACCTATCAAATTGTTTCGCAACTGGGCGGGCAGATCACGGCCGAGAGCCAGGACGGCCTGACGCACTTTTTCGTTTCGCTTCCAACCGGAGAAGGATCATGAGCACCGAGTCGCTGCGCGTCTGTCTGATTGAGGATGACGAATTGATGGGCGAGGCTTTGTGCGAGCGCTTCGAAATGGAGGGCTTCGAATTCGCCTGGTACAAGTCCGGAAAAGACGCCTTGCTTGCCCTGCAGCGCAAGCGCTTCAGCGTTGTCGTCAGCGACATCCGCCTTCCAGATCTGAGCGGGGAAGACGTATTTGTCCAGTTGCGCCAGTCGCAGGCCACGGCCCCGCAGTTTCTGTTCATGACCGGCTATGGCGCCATCGATCAGGCGGTGCGCTTGCTCAAATTGGGCGCGGCCGACTATGTCGCAAAGCCACTCGATGTCGACGTCTTGATGCAGCGAATACGAGAACTGGGCGGCCCGACGGAATCGATTGCATCGGAAGGCATGGCGCTCGGCGTCTCCAGCACCATGCGACGCATCGAGCACATGCTCGGGCGGCTGGCGGCATCCGACGGCACGGTACTCATCACGGGTGAATCGGGCGTCGGCAAGGAACATGTTGCGCGAAGGCTGCACGAGCTAAGCGAGGGTGGCAAGGCCGCGCCGTTCGTGGCGGTCAATTGCGCGGCCATTCCCGAGGCGCTGCTGGAGGCGGAGATGTTCGGTTTCGAGAAGGGGGCTTTCACCGGAGCGGCCAAAGAGCGTCGCGGCTACTTCGAACAAGCCGACGGCGGTACGCTTTTCCTGGATGAAGTGGGCGACATGCCGCTCGCCATGCAGGCCAAGCTCTTGCGCGCGATCCAGGATCACACCGTGACCCGCCTCGGCGGCGAAACGCCCGTACGCGTCGACGTCCGCCTCATTTGCGCCACCCACGAGGATCTGCGCCAGATGGTGGAGGCCGGCCGCTTCAGGGAAGACCTCTATTACCGGATCAACGTCATCCACCTGCGGGTTCCACCCCTGCGCGAGCGGCGCGAGGACATCCTCTGGCTGGCTCGACGCTTCGCGGAAGAACGCTCCACAAAGAAGGGCGGGGTGTCGTTCTCGTTCAGCCTTGCCGCGGAACGGGCGCTGCTGTCCCACCCCTGGCCGGGCAACATCCGCGAATTAAGACATTGCATCGAGCGCGCATGTATCCTGGCCGACCGTTCCCAGCTTGGCCCTGAACTGCTGTTCGGCGACTCGCCTCGCCACGATCCCGGCGCTCCCGTTACCGGCGATACGCTGATCGCTTACCTCGACATCTGCGGGAAGCACTATATCGAGCAGGCGCTGGCCGCTCACGTCTGGAAGGTCGGGGAGACGGCCGAGTCCTTGGGCATCAGCCGCAAGAACCTCTGGGAGAAGATGCGCAAGTATGGCATCGCCGAGCCGGCCAAACCGACCTGACTTCGGCACTCTCTGGGCCGCTATTGTGACCCGCCGTATTGGCCCACCATCTGTGTCAGTCAGGGCATGATGCTGGGTGTTTTCGTTTGGCTTATGCGCCTCTCTCGCATCTTGCAAATGGTGGGAAGTATTGGCGACCGACATGCCGTTCGCCTGCGCCAATGCGTCCACGCTGCGCTCGCCTTGGGCCAGCGCCTCGATCAGTTCCAGCCGGTTGGGGCTGGCCATGGCTTTGGCGACGCGGGCGAAATGCTCGAACAGTCTTTTCTTGGGGGAAACCGGGGTCGCCACGATTATTCCCCAGCGACCCAATGCCCCGATTTGCCGCCCTGCTTCTCCAGCAGGCGGATGCCATCCATATGCATGCCACGATCCACCGCCTTGCACATATCGTAGATCGTCAGCAAACCGACGCTCGC
>JAIOJM010000367.1 GCA_019911785.1 Sulfuricella sp.
TTATTGCCGCGTATTATAGCCAGGTTTTTACCCCATCGGCACCGCCAATGTGTCCGCCCTTCATCAGACGGCATTGCGCATTGGGATCGACTTCGAGCACTTCGGCGTAAATTGAATCCAGCGCCTTGTCCTCGTCGGGGAAAATATTTTCCTGGCCGATGTAATCGATCAGGCCCGAATGGCGCATGACGTCGATCACCTGTTTCTTCAGGCCGCTGAAGATCACCCGGATGCCATTGGAACGCAGCCTTTCCACCACGTGGTGGATGACCTCGTCACCCGAAGCATCGAGCTGATTGATGCCATCCGACACGATCAGGAGGTGCTTGGCACAGGGGCTGTTGGATACCGCCTCCAGGATGGTGTCCTCGAAATAGGGCACGTTGGCAAAATACAGCGAACCATCGTAGCGGATGGCGATGATGTATTCGCTGACCGGCAGGTTGTGCACTTTGGCGTCGCGCAGGGTGCCGTCGTGATAGCGGCCGAGGATGGCGACGCGCGGCGACATGGTGCGGTAAAGATAGAGGATGATGGCCAGGCCGGCGCCGACCATGATGCCGTTGTCGAGATGGGGCGCGAAAGCCAGGGTGGCGACAAAAGTCACGACCGAGGCGATGCCGTCATGCTTGTGGGTGTGCCAGGCATGCTTGATTGCCTTGAAATTGATCAGGCCGATCACCGCCATCATGATCACCGCGGCTAAAACCGCCTGGGGCAGGTGATACAGCAGCGGGGTGAGGAACAGCAGGGTGACCAGCACGATCAGGCCGGCGAACACAGAAGACATACCGGTTCTGGCGCCGGCATTGAGGTTTACTGCGGAGCGCGAGAACGAACCGCTGGCCGGGAAAGCCTGACTGAAGCTGCCGACGATGTTGGCGATGCCCTGGCCGATCAGTTCCTGGTTCGGGTCGATGCGGTCCTTGGTTTTGGCCGCCATCGCCTTGGCGATGGAGATGGCCTCCATGAAACCTACCAGGGAAATCACCAGCGCCCCGGAAAACAGCGTTGCCATCATGTCCCAGCTGAACTTGGGCAGGTCGAATTGGGGCAGGCCGGCGGGGATGGAACCCACCACCTCTCCGCCGCCGACCAGCTTGAGCTCGCCCTTGCTCACTTTCTTGATGCGCCAGCGGTAGCCGTCGGACTTCTCGCTCTGAGGCACCTGGCCAGCCAGGTAAAGCCTGGCAGGTTGTGTATCGGTTGCTGGAACTTGCTCGAAGATGAACTTGCGCATGGAGCGGGCGAGCTTGCGGTTTTCGCCTTCCGTATCCTTGAGCTCCAGCTTGAGCAGCTCGATCTCGTATTTGAGTGCTGCCGTGCGCTGCGAACCGCCTTCATGGGCTTTCTGATGCTGCTTGAGCTCGGCCGATTTGGCGCTGAGCTTGCCGTTCAGTTCGTCGATCTTGATTTCGGCCTGAGAAAAATCATTGGCGAGGGTCTTGACCTCGGCATCCATGATTTCCTCGATCTTGCCTTTGCTGTTGTGCTCGAAGCCGATCGACCAGCTGACGATGGTGGTGAGGGCGACGGCAATTAACACGCCGGGCATCTTGGGGGCGAATTTTTTCAGCCCCCACATGATGGCGAAGGCCGAGATGCCCATCAGCAGGGTCGGAATATGCGTTTCGCCGACCTGTTGCAGCACGCCCCAGATATCCTGAATGAAATGCTCGCTGCGCCCCATTGAAACGCCGAACAGCTTGTTGAGCTGAGACAGGCCGATGATGATGGCGGCGGCATTGGTGAAGCCGACGATGACCGGGTGGGAAAGAAAATTCACCACCACCCCGAGCTTGAACACGCCCAGGGAGAGCTGGATGATGCCGACCATCAGCGCCATCAGGATCGCCAGCGCGATGAACTGGCTGGAGCCGGAGGCGGCCAGCGGAGCAAGGGCGGATGCTGTCAGCAGCGAGACCACCGCAACCGGGCCAGTGGCCAGTTGCGCGGACGAGCCCCACAGGGCGGCGATGATGCCGGGCAGGAAAGCGGCATACAGGCCGTAGTAGGCAGGCAGGCCGGCGAGCTGGGCGTAGGCCATGGACTGGGGAATCAGCACCAAGGCAACGGTGATGCCGGCGATCAGGTCGGCCTTGACGTTGTTCGTGCGCAGAGGGAACCAGTTCAAGAAGGGCAGGAAGCGTTTCAATTGCATTTGCATTTATTTGTTACCCAAAAAACAGTTTGTCGTCATCAAAAAAACAAAAAGATACCATGCGGAATCCTGAGCGCTTGCAGGAAGCTGCCCGTCCGCAGGTAATACCTCACATCCGCTTGATTTGAGGAAGGTTTCGCGATTAGTAGCGAGTTTACCGGTCTGGCGTGGCCGGTATTTGTTGCTGCATGTGTTCGGCTTTTTTGAGCCGAGCCCGAACTGGGGCCGAATTTCAGTGGATTATGGTAACAGGAATCTACAGAAACTTGGCCCTAAAATGCCGGAATTACAGGTTGCTGTGCTGTTGTCTCAGCACCTTTTTCCACTGCTGGTGTACAGGGATTATCCCGAAGTATCTGTTTGACTGCGTCCAGATCACCCGTTTCGGCAAAGGGCATGGCGGCGAACAGATTTTTTAGTTGGTTGATTATTATATTTTGCATGGTTCGGTTCCTCCGGTTCGGCAAAGATTGTCGCTTTTCATGGTTTAACAAAGCATTATCCGTGCCATGCCTTTTGTTTCGTTGTAACGGGCTGTTTCGCATTGTTTTGATGGGTGTTGCAAAGACTGTTCAAAGATGATGGATTTGTTGCAAATGGCAATGTGTGGCGGCTTGGGTGGCAGGGTGTGCGGAGAAATCTCTAGTCAATCAACGATCTGGCGGTTGTGCGCGGGTGTTGCGCCATTGCCTGATGATGTTGCGTAATGCAACTGATGGCGGTAATATGGCGGCTATGAAGCACCAATCCTCGCTGCGGCAGAAAATCACGCTGGGCTACCTGGGCTATTACGCCTTGGCCTTGCTGATTATCGCGCTTTCCCTGTTCACCTATTTCGAACTGCGCCTGATCGAGCAGAAGATCAGGGTGGGAGAGCGCATTGCCGAGCTGTTCGATGCGACCCTGGAAATCCGGCGCTTCGAGAAAAACTACTTTCTCTACCGGCAGGCCGCCGATTTTCAAGAGGTAAGCCGCTACGCCACCAAGGTGGATGAATTGCTGGAGAGTAGCGTTGCGGATTTTTCCGGGCTCGCCCTGGAGCCGCAAATTCTGAAGGTGAAGAACGAGGTGCGGGCTTACCGAGCGTTGATGGGGGAATACGTCAAGGCCGGTGCTGCTGAAACGCGCCAGACCGAGCGCCTGGAAGCGCAGATCAGGAAGGTCGGCAAGGATATCGTGGCGATCACCGAAGGCATGGCGGGGGCTGAACGGCGCCTGATTCGCGCCACGCTGGACCGGTTTCGCGCCACGCTGCTGATTTCCATTGCTTTGCTTTCCCTGTCGATGATTGTTATTGGCTGGCTGTTGTCGCGCATGGTGGTGCGCCCCTTGAGGCACATGGACCGCTGCGTCGAGGCAGTTTCGAGCGGCAGGCTGGACCGGATTTCCGTGCCTTCGGAAGACAGCGAAATCATTTCGATCACCCAGGCTTTCAATCATATGATCGGCGAGCTCGAGCTGCGCCAGAAAAGGTTGCTGCGCTCGGAAAAGCTGGCCTCGCTCGGCACCATGCTGGCGGGCGTGGCGCATGAGCTGAACAACCCGCTGTCGAATATTTCCCTGTCCTGCCAGATACTGCTGGAGGAGGTCGGCGAGTGCGACCCGGAACAGGGCAGGGAACTGCTGGAGCAGATCGACGAGCAGACCGAGCGGGCGCGGAAGATCGTGCGGGCATTGCTGGATTTCGCACGGGACAAGCCGGTCAAGCGGGAAAAGGTGCGGCTTGCGGCCTTGTTCGACGAGGTCTTGCTGTTTCTCAAGGGCGAAACGCCGCCGGGCGTCAGCATCGTGGCCGAAATTCCCGCCGAAATCGTGCTGCAGGCGGATCGGCGCAGGCTGGAGCAGGCGTTCCTGAACTTGATCAAGAATGCGCTGGAGGCGACCGGTGATTCAGGCGAGATTCGCATCAGGGCGGCCAAGCATCGTCTGACCAAAGAGAGCTTCGTGGCCGGGCAAGGGCACGACACCCGCTTCCTCGGCAAGTGTTATCCGGGGGCGGAAGCAATCGACATTGAAATTCGCGACAGCGGCCCGGGCATTCCGGCCGAAGTTCTGCCGCGCATCTTCGACCCTTTTTTCACCACCAAGGACGTGGGGCGGGGAATGGGGCTCGGCCTGTTCATCGTCTATGAAATCGTCGAGGAGTACAACGGCTGCATTTCAGTGGATAGCGAACCGGGGCGCGGCACGGCATTCCATATAAGGCTGCCGCTTGGGCCCGCGGACGGGACGCAGCAATAAGATTGTCGAGAGAATGGAGCATGATGCAAAACCAGGGAAAATTGCTGATCGTCGAAGACGAGAAGGTCGCGCTGAAAAATCTTGTCCACGTCCTGAAAAAGGATGGCTATGACGTAACCGGCGCCCAGAGCGGCACGGCAGCTCTGGCATTGATCGAGGGGCAGTCGTTCGATGTGGTGCTGACCGACCTCAAGATGGAAAAAGTGGACGGCATGCAGGTACTGAAGAAGTGCCGCGAGCGCAACCAGGAAACCGAGGTGATCGTGATTACCGGTTACGCGACGGCGGAGTCAGCGGTGGAAGCCATGAAGCGGGGTGCGTTCTATTACATCGCTAAGCCGTTTCGTCTTGAGGAGGTGCGTCAGGTGGTCGGCGAGGCGCTGGAGAAGATCCGCCTGAAGCGCGAGAACCGCCAACTGCGCGAGCAGATCGAGAGCTACGAGGGCAGGGTCAAGATCATCACCCAGGACCCGGCCATGCTGAGGCTGCTGGAAATGGCCAGGCAGGTGGCGCCGACCGACTGCAACGTGCTGATTACCGGTGAGTCCGGCACCGGCAAGGAGCTGTTCGCGCGCTATCTTCATTACAACAGCACGCGGGCGGATGGCCCATTTCTGGCGGTGAACTGCGGCGCGTTCAGCGAGCAGTTGCTGTCGAACGAGCTGTTCGGCCACGAAAAGGGTGCATTCACCGGCGCGCTGACACTGAAGAAAGGGCTGATCGAATCGGCGGAGGGCGGTACGCTGTTCCTCGATGAGATTACCGAAATGTCGTCGGCGATGCAGGTCAAGCTCTTGCGGGTGATCCAGGAGCGCGAGGTGCTGCGCCTGGGCGGCACCTCGCCGGTGAAGGCTGACGCTCGCTACATCGCCGCCACCAACCGGGACATGCAGGAGGTGACCAAGGACGGCACGTTCCGGCAGGACTTGTTTTTCCGCCTCAATGTGGTGAATCTGCATATCCCGCCCCTGTGCGAACGCAGCGGCGACGTGGCGCTGCTCAGTTACTTCTTCCTGAAAAAATTCGCGGTCCTGATGAAAAAGGAGGTCACCGAAATTTCGCCGGAAGCGATGGCTATACTGGAAAGCCACGACTTTCCCGGCAATGTGCGCGAGCTGGAAAACATCATCGAGCGCGGGGTGGCGATCAATACCGGCCACATCATCGAAGCGGCGCACCTGCCCGACAATTTGCGGGAATTGAGCGTGCGCGCATTCAGGAAAAAGGAGGGGCGCATTTCTTCCCTGGAGGAGCAGGAGAGGGCCTATATCCGCTGGGTGCTCAACGAAGTCGGCGGGAACCAGACGCTCGCCGCTCAGATGCTCGGCATCAACCGCGTATCGCTGTGGCGCAAGCTGAAAGCCTATGAAATCGACGAGGGAAACGCTGCTTGATGGCAGGGTGTGAATTCTGTAGAATATGATGCAAATTAGAACGTGACTGTTTAATATTGCAACAGATAGGATGTGTGTTGAAGGATATTCTCGCCTGCAATCTCTGGCTCTATAAGGTTTTCCCTTTCCTGCGCTGGTGGCCGATGGTCACCAGACAAACCGCCCGCTCCGATCTGGTTGCCGGGCTGACCGGCGCGATCATCGTTTTGCCGCAGGGCGTGGCATTCGCCACCATCGCCGGGCTGCCGCCGGAATACGGCCTGTATGCGGCGATGGTGCCGGCCATCATCGGTGCGATGTTCGGCTCCAGCTGGCATCTGGTGTCCGGCCCCACCACCGCGATTTCCATCGTCATCTTCGCCTCGGTCAGCCCGCTCGCCGAGCCGGGCAGCGCGCAGTTCATCAGCCTGGTGCTGACCATGACTTTCCTTACCGGCGTGTTCCAGCTCGTCATGGGGCTGGCGCGCATGGGGGTGCTGGTCAACTTCATCTCGCACACCGTGGTGATCGGCTTTACCGCCGGCGCGGCGGTGCTGATCGCGGCCAGCCAGATCAAGAATTTCTTCGGCATCAACATCCCGCGCGGCTCGCATTTTTACGAGATCATCCGCCAGTTGGTGCTGCAAATCGGCGACATCAACCCTTACGTCACCTCTATTGCGGTGGCGACATTGGCCTCCGGCATTCTGGTGAAGAAGTTTTTCCCGAAAATCCCCTACATGATTGCGGCGATGCTGGTCGGCAGCTTTTTTGCGCTGGCGCTGAACCGGTTGTTCGGCAGCGATGTAACTCAAATTCGCACCGTCGGCGCGCTGCCCGCCCATCTGCCGCCGTTTTCCATGCCCGACCTGTCGCTCGCGACGATCAAGAAAATGTCTTCCAGCGCCCTGGCGATCACCATGCTGGCGCTGACCGAGGCGGTCTCGATCGCCCGCTCCGTGGCGGTGCGCTCGGAGCAGCGCATCGACGGCAACCAGGAATTCATCGGCCAGGGCTTGTCGAATATTCTCGGCAGTTTCTTTTCCGGCTACGCTTCGAGCGGATCGTTCAACCGCAGCGGGCTGAACTATGCCGCCGGGGCGCAGACTCCGCTGGCGGCGGTGTTTTCCGCGCTGTTCCTGGCAGCCATCCTGCTGATGGTGGCGCCGCTCGCCGCCTACCTGCCGATTCCGGCGATGGCGGCGATATTGTTCCTGGTGGCGTGGGGGCTGATCGATTTTCACCACATTCACTCCATCATCCATACCAGCCGCGCGGAAACCGTGGTGCTGTTCACCACCTTGCTGTCTACCCTGTTCGTCGAGCTGGAGTTCGCCATCTACGTCGGCGTGATGCTGTCGCTGATGCTCTACCTGGCGCGCACTTCCCAGCCCGCCGTCGTGCCGGTGCTGCCCGCCGGCGAAGAAGGCTCCTACCATTTCGAGGACGCCAAGGGAAAGATGGAATGCCCGCAGTTCCGCATGGTGCGCATCAACGGCTCGATCTTCTTCGGCGCGGTTGACCATGTCCAGCGCGCCTTGCAGCAGATCGACGAGATCAACCCGCAGCAGAAAAGCGTGCTGATTATCGGCAGCGGCATCAATTTCATCGATGTCGCCGGTGCCGAAATGTTGGCGCAGGAAGCCAAGCGGCGCAGAAAAATGGGCGGCGGCCTGTATTTCTACCGCCTCAAGGATTCAGTATACAAATTCCTGAAACAGGGCCATTACCTTAAGGATATCGGCGTGGGCGGCTTCTTCCCGGCCAAGTCGAACGTGACCATGGCGGTTTTCAACACCCTCGACCCGGAAATTTGCCGCAATTGCCAAGCCAGAATTTTCAAGGAGTGCAAAACAGCACTACCCGGCGGCGAGCCTCGATCCGGCCTATAGTGATGTTTTGTCCAGGCCAAAAATCAATCGAGTCTGCCTCTTCATTTTATGAGGATGAGAAGCAGGATTCTTTGTTGTCGGCATCGGCGAAATATTTTGAGGAGGCGCAATGTTCAAACGTATCTTAGTGGCAGTGGATGGCAGCCACACTGCGGAACAAGCTTTGCAGGAAGCAATCAAGCTGGCCAAGGAACTCCAGGCGCAACTGCGGATCGTGCATGCGGTCGATGTCGTTAACATCAACCTTGGCGCGGAGTTTCCCAATCCATCCGAGATTTCGGACGCCATGACCAAGATCGGGCAGGAAATCCTCCGCAAGGCTGGAGATGCGGCGAGAGAAGCCGGGATATCGGTTGAAACCCGGCTGATCGAAATCGACACCCTGGGCCACCGCATCCCGGAAGTGATCGCGGCAGACGCCGAAGCCTGGCCTGCGGACCTTATTGTGATCTGCTCGCATGGCCGTCGGGGGCTGAGCCATCTGTTCCTGGGTAGCGTCGCCGAGGGTGTGGTGCGCGTCGCCACGAAACCGGTGCTACTGATCCGCGGAAAATGAACGTCACGTGCATCCGGTGAGGGGGGCAAGCATCGGCTGCCCCTTGCCGCGCTGATCGCCGTCACGGTGCCTTTGCACGGTTGTAGTTCACCGAACAAATGACCACAAAGAAATCTGGAGCAGAGTCCCCGCGAGCAATGCCGGCAACTGCCAAGACATCTGACATCGCCTCCGCGTCTGTTCCCGCCACGCTCGCGGCGCTTAATGTGAACCCCGAAACAGGTCTCACGCGTGCGATGGTGGACACCCGCCGGAAGGAGCACGGCTACAACGAAGTGGCCGAACAAAAATCCCACCCGGTACTCATGTTTCTCGGCAAGTTCTGGGGCGTGTCAGCGTGGATGCTCGAACTGATTATGGTTTTGTCGGCCATCCTCGGGAAATACTCGGACCTCGCCGTGGTGAGCGCGCTGCTGGTTGTCAATGCCGTGCTGAGCTTTATGCAGGAGCGCCGGGCCGCCGGCGTCGTCGAAACGTTGCGGCGACGGTTGCAGGTCAGTGCGCGCGTGTTGCGTGACGCGACATGGCAAATCATTCCCGCCCGGGATCTGGTCCCCGGCGACATCATCCGCGTGCGCCCCGGCGACATCATCCCGGCGGACGTAAAACTCCTTGCCGGTGTGTTGAGCGTAGATCAGTCGGCACTCACCGGCGAGTCACAGGATGCCGACAAGGCTCCAGGAGAAGTGCTCTCGTCGGGATCAGTCGTCCGCCGAGGTGAAGGCAACGGAGTGGTACTCCTGACCGGGGCGAAGACTTACTTTGGCCGCACCACGGAACTGGTGCAGGAAGCGCGTCCGAAACTCCACATCGAAGCGGTGGTAGCCAAGGTGGTGCGCTGGCTGTTCGTCATCGTCGGCATGCTGCTCGGCTTAGTGATCGTCCTGTCGCTGATCCGACACGTGCCGCTCCTTGAGATGGTTCCGCTCATGCTCGTCCTGTTGATGAGCGCGGTGCCGGTCGCCCTGCCCGTCATGTTTACGGTCAGCATGGCCGTCGGGGCCAAGGAACTGGCGAAACGCGGCGTGTTGGTCACGCGTCTCAGTGCCGCAGAGGATGCCGCAACGATGGACGTGCTCTGCGTGGACAAGACGGGCACGATTACGATGAACCAACTGGCCGTCACCGGCGTGATCCCGCTGGAGCGCGCGACGGAAGCCGACGTGCTGTTCGCCGGCGCACTCGCATCTCAAGAGTCTAACCAGGATCCGATTGACCTGGCGTTCCTTGCCGCCGCGAAAGAGCGGCATATCTTCGACGACGTACCTGTGGTCATGCCAATCTCCTTCGTGCCGTTTGATGCAAAAAACCGACGGACTGAAGCCGTGGTGGAACAGAACGGCCAGCGGCTGCGCGTGATGAAAGGCGCCGTGCGGACCGTCGCCGAAGCCTGCGGGCTCCAGTCCCCGGCGATTGAGGCGTTGGAGGCGCGGGTCAGCGAATCGGCACTGAAGGGGTATCGGACACTGGCAGTGGCGCGTGGCCAAGAGACGGGCATCCTGGCATTGGTTGGATTAGTGACCTTGTATGACCCGCCTCGACCGGACGCCAAGCAACTCATCGCCGCACTTTACGGCCTCGGCGTTTCGGTGAAGATGCTCACCGGTGATGCA
>JAIOJM010000368.1 GCA_019911785.1 Sulfuricella sp.
GTATTTCCATTGTTCTCACTACGGTATGCGGGGTTGCATGCCAAAACAATGGAAAAATAATGAAATCTCCCTTCAAGCTTAGCCTGATCTCTCTAGCCATTCTGGCGCCCGCGGCATCTGCCGAGGAAATTCCGCTTTACCGCGGCGATGAAATCGTCGTCACGGCCACGCGCACGGCGCGAACCGCGGACGAGACCCTGGCTTCGACCACGGTCATCACTCGCCGCGACATCGAACGCAGCCAGGCCACCTCGGTGCAGGATTTGCTGCAAGGACTGGCGGGCGTGTCCATCGCCAATAGCGGCGGCGCGGGCAAGGCTACTTCGGTTTTATTGCGCGGAACCAACTCCGACCACGTGGTGGTGCTGATCGACGGCATCAAGGTGGGTTCGGCCACCTTGGGTACCGCCGCATTCCAGGATTTCCCCGTGGAACAGATCGAGCGCATCGAAGTGGTGCGCGGCCCGCGTTCCAGCCTTTACGGCTCCGAGGCCATCGGCGGCGTAATCCAGATTTTCACCCGCAAGGGCGGCGGCGCATTGATGCCTTCCGCCAGCGTCATGTTGGGCAGTTACAACACCAAACAGGCCACCGCGAATCTCTCCGGCGGCGGAGAAAATAGCTGGCTCAACCTGGGGCTGAGCCAGCTGGAGACGGATGGCTTCAACGCCACCAAAGGTTCAACCGAGCCGGATAAAGACGGCTACCGCAACACTAGCCTTAATTTGCGTGCAGGCTACCGTTTCAAGCCTGGTAGTGAAGTCGACTTCCACCTGCTGCGCGCCCAAGGCCACAACGACTTCGACGGCAGCTACCAGAACCAGAGCAACTTCGTGCAGCAGGCCGCTGGCCTCAGCCTGAAGCACCAGGCCAGCGAGCTGTGGAGTTTGAAGCTGGCCGCCGGGCAGAGCGACGATGATTCGGACAATTTCCTCAACGGTGTCTTCAAGAGCCGCTTCAACACTCGCCGCAACACCCTGTCCTGGCAAAACGACCTGGCCCTGGCGCCCGACCACCTCTTTACCCTCGGTCTGGATCGCCAGGAAGATGCGGTTTCCAGCACCACGGCCTATACCGTGACGAGCCGCGACACCACCGGGCTATTCGCCCAATACCAAGGCCGGGCGGGCAAGCAGGATTTCCAGTTCTCCCTGCGCCGGGACGACAATAGCCAGTTCGGCGCCTACACTACCGGCAACGCCGCCTGGGGTAGGGCGCTGGCAGATGATCTGCGCGTGACCCTGGCCTACGGCACGGCTTTCAAGGCGCCGACCTTCAACCAGTTGTACTACCCCGGTTTCGGCAACCCCAATCTCAAGCCGGAACACTCGCGTAGCCTGGAAGCGGGACTCAGTGGCAAGGCGGGTGCGGGCCGTTGGTCGCTCAACGCTTTCGAGTCGCGGGTGACTGATCTCATCGGCTTCGACGGCGTCACCAATCCGGTGAATGCTTCCGCCCGCATTCGCGGTCTGGAGGCCATCTCCTCGTGGCGTCTGGCAGATTGGGATACACGCCTGAATCTCACCCTTCAAGACCCGGAAAATCGCTCCAACACTGCTAACTTCGGCAAGGTACTGAACCGTCGCGCGGAACAGAGCCTGCGTCTCGATCTCGACCGGGACTTCGGCCCCTACCGGATGGGGACCACCCTGCGGGCGGAAGGACGGCGTTACGACAATCTGGCCAACACCACCAAGCTGTCCGGCTATGGCCTGGTGGATTTGCGCGCCGAATACCGGCTGACCAGGGACTTGCGTCTTCAGGCCCGGGTCGAAAACCTGTTTGACAAGGACTACGAAACGGTTAGTCTTTATAATCAGCCGGGTCGTAGTCTGTTCGTGACCCTGCGTTATCAACCCACCAAATGAAGGAGTCCACCATGTTGTCTCTGCCCTCCCGCCAGCAACTCGCTATTGGAATAGCTCTCGCCCTGTTGATGGCTCTCACGCGCAGCCATCACTGGGCGACATTGCACGCTCTGCCCGACGCCTCCTGGGCGGTGTTTTTTCTTATCGGCGTGTATCTGCGCGCATTCTGGATAGCGCCGGCCATGATGCTGGGAGCCGCGCTAGCCGATTACGTCGCCATCACCTGGGGCGGGGTGAGCAGCTTCTGCATTTCGCCTGCTTACTGGCTTCTCATCCCTGCCTATAGCGCCCTGTTCCTGGCCGGCCGTATCTATGCCCGCTATCATCGCCTGTCCTGGTCGGCACTGCCGTGGCTGCTGGGCTGTGCACTGGCGGGCGCGATGCTGGCTGAACTGTTTTCCAGCGGGGGCTTTTATTTCTTCTCCGGACGGTTCGCCGAGCCCAGCCTGGGCGAATTCATCCCGCGCCTGGTGAAGTATTTCCCCCACATGCTGTCGACTATGGCCGCGTACTTGGGACTCGCCGCCGTGATCCATGTTGTCGTCACCGTTTGGCATGGCAATGCGCAGCGCGCCGGTTAATTTTCTCCCCCACAAGAGGAGAGGGGGCTTGTGTCTACGCTCTGGCCCGCAAGGGTGCCTACCCTCATCCCAGCCTTCTCCCAAAGGGAGAAGGGGCAATGGTGAAAGGCGCTTGTTTTGACCGACATCCGCCATAACGCCCGCATGGCGCGCAAGAAGGCGGTGATCGATGCAAACATCGCCCGCGCCACCGTCGAGCGCGGTTTGCTGCTGGTGCTCACCGGTAACGGCAAGGGCAAGAGCTCGTCCGCTTTCGGTATGGTCGCCCGCGCCTTGGGCCACGGCATGAAAGTGGGCGTGGCGCAATTCATCAAGAGCCGCACCGACACGGGCGAAGAAGCCTTCTTCAGCCGCCAGCCCGGCGTGGAATGGCATGTGCTCGGAGACGGATTCACCTGGGACACCCAGGATCGCGAACGCGACATCGCCACCGCCCGGCGCGGCTGGCAGGTCGCGGAGCGCATGCTGGCCGATCCGTCGATCGATCTCGTAGTGCTGGACGAACTCACCTATCTGCTGACATACGGCTATCTCGACCAGGATGCCGTGCTGGATGCCATCGCCGCCCGCCCGTACATGCAGCACGTTGTCGTCACCGGTCGCGGTGCTTCGCCGGAGCTGGTCGAGCTGGCCGACACCGTGTCTGAAATCGCCGACGAGAAACACGCCTACCGCGCGGGGGTCAAGGCGCAGAAGGGTGTGGATTTTTGATGGGGTTGCGTTGCTGCCCGGCCCTATTTATCAGCGCCCCCGCTTCCGGCCAGGGCAAGACCACCGTGACTGCCGGCCTGGCGCGGCTGCACCGCAATCTGGGTCGCCGCGTGCGTATATTCAAGACCGGCCCGGACTTTCTCGACCCCATGATCCTGGAGCGGGCATCAGGCGCCCCCGTGTACCAACTGGACTTGTGGATGGGCGGCGAGGCCCACTGCCGGCAACTGCTATTCGATGCGGCCGGGGAAGCCGATCTGATCCTGATCGAGGGCGTCATGGGCCTGTTCGACGGGGATCCGTCCAGCGCCGATCTGGCTGCACTGTTCGGCATCCCGGTGCTGGCGGTGATCGACGGATCGGCCATGGCGCAGACCTTCGGTGCGGTCGCGCATGGGCTGGCGCATTACCGTCCCGGGTTGCCCTTCGCCGGAGTGCTGGCCAACCGGGTGGGCAGCGCCCGCCACGCCGACATGCTGCTCGGCAGCCTGTCCGCCGATTTGCCCGGCTTCGGCGCGGTTTTCCGCGACCCTGCCGCGACCCTGCCCGACCGCCACCTGGGACTGGTACAGGCCGACGAGATCGCCGACCTCGATGCGCGCATCGACTTCATGGCCGGGAAGATCGCCGCAACCGGACTGGCGGCGCTGCCGCCCGCCGTGGCCTTCGCCCCACCGCCGCCCGCGATGCCTGTCCTGCCCCTCCTGGCCGGCCGGCGCATCGCCGTCGCCAGGGATGCCGCCTTTTCCTTCCTCTACCCGGCCAACCTCGATGTGCTGCGCGCCTTGGGGGCGGAGCTGCGCTTCTTCTCGCCGCTCGATGACGCCGCCCTGCCGGAGGCCGACAGCCTCTACCTGCCCGGCGGTTATCCCGAGCTGCACTTGCAGGCGCTGCAAGCCAATCGCGCCATGGGCGAGTCCATCCGTGCCCACCACGCGGCAGACCGCCCTATCCTGGCCGAATGCGGCGGAATGCTCTACCTGCTTGAAACCCTGACCGATGCCGAGGGCCGGCGCGCAGAGATGGTCGGCCTGCTGCCCGGCCATGCCGTCATGCAGCCGCGCCTCACCGCGCTGGCGCTGCAAGCGGTTCAATTGCCCGCAGGCGAGCTGCGCGGCCACACCTTCCACCACTCGCGGCTGGAAACCAAACTCGCGCCCGTTGCGCGGGGGCGTTGTCCCAACGGCGGAGCAACCGCCGAGGCGGTGTTCCGTGACCAGGGCCTCACTGCCTCCTATGTCCACTTCTATTTCCCCTCCAACCCGGCAGCGGTGGCGGGGTTGTTCTTGCCATGAGTCACCACGATCACCGCTACAGCGAGGCCGACCGGGCCGCGGTCTATCGCGCCATTGCTGAACGCCGCGACATGCGCCACTTTTTGCCCGACCCCGTTGACCCTGACACCCTGCAGCGCCTGCTGGAGGCGGCGCATCGGGCGCCCAGCGTCGGGCTGATGCAGCCGTGGCGTTTCATCCGGATTACCCGGAGCGATTTGCGCCACCACATCCATGCCTTGGTGGAGGTGGAACGCCGGCGCACTGCGGCGGCCCTCGGCGAGCGCCAGGAAGAATTCATGCGTCTCAAGGTCGAGGGCATCCTGGACTGCGGCGAGTTGCTGGTGGCTGCCCTTGCCGACGGACGCGAACGCCATGTCTTCGGCCGGCGTACCCTGCCGGAGATGGATCTCGTTTCGGTGGCCTGCGCCATCCAGAACCTGTGGCTCGCGGCACGGGCGGAAGGACTGGGCCTGGGCTGGGTGTCGCTGTTCGACCCCGATGCCCTTGCCAGCCTGCTGGTCATGCCGCCGGGCAGCAAGCCGGTCGCCATTCTCTGCCTGGGGCAGGTCGACGCGTTTTATCCCGCGCCCATGCTGGAGCTGGAGGGGTGGACGCAAGGGCGCCGGCTGGAAGATATGGTGTTTTCCGATAGCTGGGGGAATTCGGCATGAAGGAACTGATCCTCGGTGGCGCCCGCTCGGGCAAGAGCGCCTTGGCCGAGCGCCTCGCCGCAGAAAGCGGGCTGGCGGTGGTCTATATTGCCACGGCCACCGCTGGCGATGCCGAAATGGCGGGGCGTATCGCCCACCACCGATCCCGGCGCCCAGCTATTTGGGAGCTGGTGGAAGAACCTTTGCAGCTCGCTGCTGCGCTTCGGGGCGCAGCAGCTTCGGACCGCTGCCTGCTGGTGGATTGCCTGACCCTGTGGCTGAACAACGTGATCGCCGACGAGGCGCTG
>JAIOJM010000369.1 GCA_019911785.1 Sulfuricella sp.
CCCAATCTGCCGGCGCTGCAACTGGGCTTTGCCAATGCCAGCACGCTCCAGGACAAGCTGGGCATTCCTGCCGTGTTCTTCGGGCTGATCCAGGCCGGTGTCTTGTTTGCCATCTATCGCGCCATCCTGCGCAAGGAACGCGCCCAGCACACTCAGCACGAGAAACACCAGAAAGAAGTTGCCGTCGAGCACCAAAAGTGATTGATGGGCAACCACGCAACGCTGGCCGCGACCGGCATCAATATTAATGGAGACTTGATAATGGGATTATTTGGATCAAAAAAGCCTAACACTGAGGCTACTGCAGGTGGTGGCGAGGTAACCCTGAGCAACGGCCAGAAGGTGAAAATCGCCCGGCGGGTGGATTGCCTGGGTTGTTCCTGCCCACGTCCGCAGTTGATGACCAAGAAAGCGGTGAACGAAATGAGTTCCAGCGATGTGGTCGAGGTGGCGCTGGACAACCCTTCGTCGGTTGAGGCACTGCCGCCGATGTGCGACGAACTCAATGCCACCCATCTGGAAACCATCAAGGCTTCGGATAGCTGGCGTGTTTACATCCAGAAGGACTGAACCATGATTGCAAAACTATTCATGCATTTCCTTGTAGCCCTGTCGGCAATAATCGTCGTCGCCGGTCTGGTCTATGTTTACGCCAAGCCGCCGGAGAGCATGCGGGTCAACCGCGACGGCGTGCCCTACTATACGCCGCCGGTAGTCAATCCCATGACAGGCGAATCTATTCAAGTTGAACAGTTGGTAAATCACTATCGTGGAGGCCGCTAATGAGTCTGGACTTTGAAACAATTATGCAGATAGTCATGTTCATCGTCGCTTTCGGCATGATGTATCTGGCCTTTCTGGGCGACCCCCTGTAGGAGATCAACCATGATGAATCGCGTGAGCACTATTTTCTGCGCTGTTTCGCTGATTGTCACTGCGGCGGTTCTCGCCGCAGGTTTTAACCTCACCGCCATGCCGCACCAGGCTGTCGTGGCTATGAAAAAGCCGGTTCCGCCAGAAAGTCTGCCGGACATCGACATGCACGGGTTCGGCAAGGTGTCCGTCATGGACATGATGCTCTATTACATCGAGAATCCGCCGGCCACGGCAACGGCTGGTGGCGGCGCGGCGCCAGCCGCCAAACGTTTCGGGGGCTGCTGAAATTGGGCTTGCGGCGCATCCTGGCGATTGTGTATCTCGGCCTGCTGACGGGGACTGCGCCCGCTCGCGCGACCGAAGACTTTGCCTATGTGCGCGATGCTGCCGCACAGCTTCGGGAAGGGGGCGTGGTGGTGGACACGCGACCGGCGGAAGCCTGCAAGCTGCGCAGCCTGGCTGGCGCCGTTTGCCTGCCTGCTGACGCCTTCCTCGGGCCGCATCGTCGGCTGCCTGGCGAACGCGACCTGCTTTGGCTGCTGGGTACTGCCGGACTCAAGGGCGACGAAACGGTGCTGGTGGTCGGGCAGGACGCAACGGCGCGGGATTTTGTCGCCGGGTTGCTGTACATGTCTGGACAGCACCGTCTGCGTGTACTGACTGAACCCGTGGGGCGACTATTGGAAAGTGGCATCGAGACCGGGCCGGGGCGTGAACGGAACTTTGTGCGCGAGAAGGTGTTTGAGGCGCCCGTGCGGGATGAACTGGTGGTGCTGCGCGATGAATTGCGCGCCATGAATCCGTCGCCGATGTTGTTGGACGGACGGACGGAAGCGGAATACTGGGGCGAGGTGGCGCGTAGCGCACGCAGCGGCCATCTGCCGGGCGCAGTGAGTCTGCCGGGGCTGGCGCTGCGGGCTGCCTTGGCTACGCCCACAGCCAGGCCGGTGTTGCCGGAAGGCAAGCCGGTTGCCTACGGCCACGACGCCTATGAGGGGCTGGCTTATCTCACCCTGCTCACCGCCGGTTATGGAGTGCCGGCACGGCTTTATCTGGCCGGTTGGGCGGAGTGGGCTGCGGACGGCGCCCTGCCTGTCGATGCGGCGGCTTACCCCGAGCAACCTGCTGTTCGGCAAGCCGAGGCGCTTCCGGTAATTAAGCAGGACTGGATGGTGATGGCGGGTGTTCTGGCTCTGGTTCTGGCTGCCTTCGCGGCTGGCTGGTGGTTGAAACAAAAGAGGGCAATCTGATGGACATACTGTTTCACGTAAGTACGGCGGGGGGCGGGCATTTCCTGCTGCCTTTGGCCCAGAGCTGCAAACGGGTCGGCTGTACGTTCGGCGCTTTCTTCACCCATGAAGGTGTGCTGGGGCTGAAAGATGCAGCGCTGCAAGCGGCACTGGAATCCGCCACCCAGTCCGTGGTGTGCGAGGAATCCTGGCACCGGTTCTGCGGCGAGCTACCCTGCCCGGTCGAGCAGGGCAGCCAGACCGCCAACAGCGCCATGATGGGCGACGCCCGGCGCGTGGTCAGCCTATAAGAGGATGAGCATGGAGAATGAAAAGAAAGAGAAGGCGCTGCTGGTACTGGCGCGGCGGGACCACGGCGAGGCCATGCGCGTGGCCGCCGGCCTCACTATCTTCGGTCACCGGGTGGCGCTGATCTTCATGACCAGCCCGGTGGCCGAGACGGCGGAAAACGCCGCCAACGCCGAGTTGCTGGATCTGACCGGCATCGAACCGCAAACCACGGTGGCGGAGATGGCCGATCAACTGCCCTTCCTGGACGCAGACGGCCTCGCGCACGCCTTCGGCGCAGCCGATGCCGTCCTGAGCCTTTGAGAAAAAAAATGAAAATATTACAACTGAATACCGGTCTGTTTCCTGACGCCCAGACCGTGATCGCCGCCCTGCGGCGGATGGAGGCGGCGCACAGCGTCGAATCCATTGACTTAAGGCGCCAGGACATGGAAAACGAGGCATGGGACAAGGCGGTTGCCGCCATCCTGGCCTCCGATCTGACAATAACTATCTGAGGAGATGAAACATGAAAAAACTGCTGACTCGATGGAATGGCCTGCTGGCCGCCGTCTTCATTCTGTTTCTGGGCATGATGCAAACAGCGCTGGCCGCCGATCCGCTGGTGGACGC